>DDKR01000102.1 GCA_002340085.1 Candidatus Omnitrophica bacterium UBA2593 | reverse complement strand
ACTTCTAACATCAACTCATAGAAGACAGTCGGCTCATTATAAGTAAAAGAGACAGTTTGGCAATTCTTCTTCTTTGCCAAATCTACTATCTCTTCAGGTGAAACCCTATAATTGTAGGTCTCTTCTGGTGCAGCAAAAGACATATGCCAGTTATGACAGAACTTACATCCAAAGTTACATCCTGCAGTTCCCGTACATAGAATCTTTGAACCGGGAAGCATATGGAATGAAGGCTCTTTCTCAATGGGATCTATCTGGATTGCGCAAGGTGTTGAATAAACCAAAGAATATAATTTACCTTCTCGATTTTCCCTTACTCTACAGAATCCCCTTTTAGAGGGTAAAATTACGCAATTTCTAAAACACAGATTGCACTGAACAAAATTATTCTCTAAGCTTTTGTAGAACATCGCTTCTTTCATAGAAGAGGTATTCAATTTTCTGAAACCGACTAAATTTACAAATATGAGGATTAAAAGGAGATAGAATAGAATCTTTTTCATTATTATTTTACATCTACCTTATCTTCAGGTAAATAAGGATATTTTATGAATATCACCTTAATATCTTTTTCTGACTCATTTATGATATTATGTCTCTCATTTGGTAAGAATCTGAATGCATCTCCTGCCTCAACCTGAAATTCTTTGTTATCGACGATTACTCTTAGGCCCTCTTCTAAAAAATAGAATGTCTCTTCAGTCCTTTGGTGGTAGTGAAGACCTAAGCTTTGGTTTGGCTTAAATAGGATTATACCCCAATCGATATTTGGTCCTCTAAAGATGTATTTTACACCTGAATCTCCAAATCTATAATCTTTATCTTTCTCGTTTACTTTTTCCATTCTAACCTCCTTGATATGCTTTGTCCAATATTTTAATTATATCTTCTTCTCTTACTTCGACTGGGTTTGCCTTTAAGGAGCCCGAATGTAAGTAAGAATCTCTTGCAATCTTAGGAAAATCTTCTTTCCTGACATTTAATTCTTTCAGATTAGAGGGAAAGTTTAATTTTCTTAATAATCCTTTAATCTCTAAGATCAATTTTTCAGCTTTCTTCTTAGAACTCAATCCTCTTATTCCAAAAAATTCTGAGATGACTGCATATTTTTCTTTTACCTTCTCTAAATTGAATTCCATCGCATAAGGTAAAATCAAACCACACAATAAACCATGAGAGATTCTATATAATGCACCTAAAGGATGAACAATCCCATGGACTGCACCCATTCTGGCATTACATAGAGCTACCCCACTTAAGACAGCAGCATAACTCATATCTATACGGGCAGAGATGTCATTCGGATATCTGTAAACTTTTAATATATTCTCAACAATCAATCTTATTGATTCTAGGCAGATACCATCAGTCAGGGGAGAAGAACCAAGTGACACAAAAGCCTCAATACTTTGAGATAAGGCATCCATGCCACAGTAGGCAGTATAATCTTTAGGTAAGCTCAAAGTCAACTCTGGATCTACAATTGCCAATTTAGCAAATAAGAATTTACCCCTTAAGCTATCCTTTACAATCCTATTCTTATCGACTAATACTGCATTGGGAGTTACCTCTGCACCAGTTCCTGCAGTTGTAGGAATTGCTACAAAATCTAAGCCCTGGTATTCTATCCTTCTCTTACCTTCAAGATAATCTTCAGCTTTTCCTTCTTTGTTTGCAAGGACTGCGATTGCCTTTGCTGCATCGATACTCGAACCTCCACCTAAGCCAATAATCAATTCAGATTTCTTCTTCTTAGCAAGTTCTACAGCTCTATTTACAGTCAAACAAGAGGGTTCTGGCTCTATCTCTGAAAATGAATCTATCTGAAAATCTCCTAAGATTCTTCTTATCCTCTCAATAAGTCCAGTTTCTTTTGCAAATCTTCTTCCAGTAATTAAAAGGACATTTTTGCCAGAATCTTTCAGAAAATCTTTTAGTTTCTCTAAACACCCAAATCCAAAGATGATCCTTACAGGTAGATTAAATTCATAGATTTTGAATTCCATATCACTTACTTCTTAAAAAGTAATTACATTTTCGCTATTGCTCATTACCATTTACTGTATTCGGTAAACGGTTAGTGGTAAACGAACATTGTTTATTCAGACAAAACCTTATACAAACTCACCTCTCTCTTCTTAATATTTTCCAAACAGAACAGATAAGGTTCTAAAGTTTCTCTCTCAATTTCGATGTCTAAATTTAATTCTCTTAATTTTTCTTTTAAGATAGAGATCTCTTTTTCAGAGAACAGATCTTCCATCACTGCACACCAAGCGTCTAATCCTCTTTCCTTCAAGTTCTTCAAGGCAACTAAGGAATAGACAAAGTATTCTCTCTTTACTCCACTAATCTTCTCAAAACTTTCCTCATTCCATCCTTTGATAGAGATTCTTATAGAGATGTTCTCAGAGTTTATCCTTTCAATCAAATCAGGATAGAATCCTAAGATAAAGCCATTCGTCTCCAAGACGAAAGTAAGGTTTGGATTCTTATTTGAAATGATATCTACAATCTCTAAAAAATGACTGAATGTCTTCTCTCCCAAGATTGGTTCAGCTCCAGTTAATCTCGCATACTGAAATCCTCTTCTTCTTACAATATCTAAGAGTCTAAAAGCAACTTCTTGAGATGAATAGAATCTTCCAAAATTTTCTGGATTCAGATTCCTCTTATAATTCCAACAATAACAACACAGAAAACAACAACCAACTGAGTCACAAGTTGAGATCCCTCCATAGTAAGGTGCTGGTCTAAAACGGTAGTATTTTCTTTTATTATC
This sequence comes from Candidatus Omnitrophica bacterium UBA2593, assembly GCA_002340085.1. Taxonomy (GTDB): domain Bacteria; phylum Omnitrophota; class Gorgyraeia; order Gygaellales; family UBA2593; genus UBA2593. Next base: position 1,010 of record DDKR01000102.1, on the reverse strand, counting down.
CTTTATAACTACTTTCTCTGTATATTCTGCCCTTTCGATAGGATCAAAGGGAAGCTCTAACATTCCTAATTCAGAATTCGTAACCCTCAAAAATATTTATTAAACCCCTTAATAAACTCCTCTAAAACCAAAGCACCTTTATAGAGATCATCGATTCTAACATATTCATCTGTTTTATGGCTACATCCAAATCCACCTATCCCAAAAGCAACTGCAGGGATTTTGTCTTTGAAGAATGCAATCTGGGTTGCACCTTCTGAGCCTTTTAACTTTGTATTACTCTTTATCTTCCTTGTTGCTTCCAACAAAGACTTTACTAAGAAATTATCTCTATCTATCTGATATGGCTCTTGGATCGATTGGACCGTAATCTTGAATCTCTTCGTCTCTCCTTCTAAAATCCTCCTCACATCTTTTAAAATCTCTTCCTTTTTCATTCCTGGTAAGAACCTTAAATCCACTTCGAACTCACACCAATCAGCAACTATATTTACTTTATCACCCCCTCTTATTGTCCCTACATTCATTGTTGGAGGTTTAAGTAAAGGATGGGGTTTAAATTTAAATCTGTGATCTTTTAATCTCTGTATAATCCTTGAAGAGATTTCAATCGCATTTACCCCTCTCTCTGGATATGCACCATGGGCTTTTTTACCAAAGATAGTTACTTTAAAATGGATGAGTCCTTTCTGAGCAATGATTATATCGAAAGATTCTCCATCTAATATTAAAGCATAATCTGCTTTTATTGTTCCTCTTTCTAGAAGAGGGATTAAACCAAATCTTGAGCCAGCCTCTTCATCGGAGGTTGCAGCAAAGATAATGTTGTAATTCAATTTTACTTTGTCTTCTACTAAACTCCTTAAAACTTCAATTCCTACTGCTAAATTTCCCTTACAATCAGATGAGCCCCTTCCATAGATTCTGTTTCTGTAGATCTTTCCTGAAAAAGGTGAAAATCTCCAATTTCTTCCTGCAGGGACTGTATCCAAATGAGGAGATAAGAGTAA
>DDKR01000140.1 GCA_002340085.1 Candidatus Omnitrophica bacterium UBA2593 | reverse complement strand
ATTTTTTCGAATTCTTTAATTGCAGATAGGTAATTTCTTTCTGAATAGGCCCTAATTCCAGATTCGGCATATTTCTTAATATTTATCTGGTTACTTTTAAAAGTAGATTTATCTAAGAATTTACGAATCTCTGGATTCTCGGGATCTAAAATTGAAGCTTCGTAAAACTCTTCTTTAGCTTCTTCATAATTACCTTTCAGGTAATAACTCATTCCTAAATCAAAATGCTCTTTTATTTTAGCTAGACGTTGCTGTTCCCTTTGCCTTCTTTCTCCAAGAATCTCTTTGGAAAATTCCGCTGCTTCGTCTTCTAAGATCTCCTTTTTTAGTTCTGGGGGGAGAAGCTGTAGTGCTTTTCTCAGTTTTTCTTTTGCCTTCTCTGTCCAGAATTCTCTTGGTGAGCCTAACTTAACCCTCTTTCTCCAAAATTCAGCTGCCTTTAATATATTATTTTTTCTCTCGTAGAGAAGAGCTAAATTTGAATAAGATGGTAGGTAATTAGGATCTAGTTGGATTGCCTTTAAATACACCTCTTCTGCTCTATCTGGCCATCCTTTCATCTCATAAACAATACCTAAGTCATTGTAACAAGATACATAATAGGGATCGATCTGAGTTGCCTTCTGATAATAAGATAAAGCTAAGTCTAAATCACCCAACATCTGAGCTTCATAGCCTTTTCGGCGGTAATTTATTGCTTCATCCTTTAGAGAAGTAGCATAACAATTCGATATTCCAGATTCTAACCATCTAATAGGATTAAAAGAAAGATTAACTAATAGGAATACTATGGTTATAGATTTTCTCATGGAGATTATATGTTAAATATTTTTAGCATTGAACCAAAGAAAAGTCAAGAAAAAACTGTATCTTAAATCAAAGGAGGCATCTTTAAAGCCGGGTGGTCCACTTTCTCTAAAAACCTTAAGAGTTCTTCAGATGTTACAGCAATTGTCTCATCAGCAATTTTATCCATGAAATCCGAAATTCCTATCTCTTCTGCTCTTTTCTTTAATCTTTCTACTAAAGACTCTTTAAATTGCTTTGTCATCCAAACTACCCTCTTTATTCCTCCTTCAGCAAGGATGAATTTTTTACTTACGATATATAGTCTTCCTACCCCCAAAAAACCTGGGGTTTGAACTCCTCCTCCTACTGACCCTGCCAAGGTAGTAAAACTCATACCGCAAGGAGTCATACCTGGATAATCTCGGTCGACAATCATAAAACCATTTGCCTCAGGAATTATTACCACAATGCACTCAAAGCAACCACACGAACTCTGAGGTAATTCCATAGCTGAATATATATTTACCTTTTCAATAGTTTTATTGGATTTCTGATATATAAAATCATTGACGTTTTTCCATTGACCTAATCTTGTATCTAAAATTTCGCCTTTTAAAATAGGCTGATTTGGCCCTGAGGGCGCTAACTCATAAGATGCCTTTGCATCTAACCAGGAATAAGCACCACAGAGACCTAAACGTTCAGGGGTAATGATACACACATGATTAGGAGCAAAACTTTGGCATAAAGTACAAGAAAAATAAGTATCGACACTCTCATCAGTCATCTCACCAATCCTTGCATCACGCCCCTCATATGCTTCTTTTGCCTCAAGGAGTATCTTTTCTACCTCTGAGAGTTTGGTATAAATCTTTACCTGTATTTTATCTACGATCGCTCCATACTCAGAATGTAACATTGCGTGAATAACTATTCCAAAATGTTTTAGTCTTAAACCTTTCTCAAAAGCTCCTTGAGATATTCTTATCCAATTCATATCTCTTTGACCTATATGCATGACACCCATACAGTAATTTATAAAACGGTGGATTTGGCGTTCTAAGATTGGTTCAAAATCCTTCTGCATCTTACGTCCAGCAACCTCAACTAAGATTCCTAAAGGCATAGACCTTTGGTCTTTTGATAAGGAGTTTATGTCTGGGCCAATTAGCTCTATTCTCCCATCTTCAACCTCATCTAAATTTTTACTCCTTAGGTATTCAAAAGAGACCGATACTTTGCCTCCAAATTCTACATGTAAATTCTCTTTTCTTACTCTTTCACCTTCAAAAGCAGCAGCATAGGGAACCGGAATATCTACTTTTGAGACCTTGATCTTTACACCCCTTGTCTCAATAGACTTGGAGACGATCTTCTTATAGTCGAATTCTTTTACTAAGGGCTCATATGTTGTGATTCCAGAAGGTCTAATCTCTGGAATATCTGTATCGGAGATTACCGGAAACCCCATATTTACTGCACCTACTCCGGTTGCATATTTTAGATCATCTAAAGGCCCTAATGCCAACCCAAAAGCAAAGACTCTATCTTGGCAATACTTAAGACAATTCTTTCCTTCTCCTTTCTTCTGACCCCCGAAGGTCAAAGCTGCCCTTATTGCCCAATTCAAGGGATAAATGGCAGTAATTGTATCTCTTCCATAAGGAACGATATACGTCTCCCAACCCATCTCTACATCTTCTTCCTTTAATTGATCGATAATCGATCTTCCATTGCTCGAGCCTCCTACAAAGGAGATGATATTCTTTTCCTGAAACTCCCTTACAATATCTACAGCTATTTTATTGTTTGGAGCAGCTCCTAAAATAGCAGCAAAACCAGGCATTCGACCATCGACTAACTGAATACCATATTTTCTCTGCCAGGTATCAGTATAGAAACCAATACAGTCTGGTTGGGGTTCTAAACCATAGAGATATCTAAGAACGCAGATTATCTCTTCTGCTAACAAAGTAGCAATCCCACAATCCAAAGCATCTCCCAAATAAGGAAGCCATAGGTTTTCTGAAGGGACTTCTCTAAGAAGAGATTTTGCTTCTTTTATAATAGAGGTCAAATCACCTACTGTCTTAGCTTCTAAACCTAATAGTGCGTAGGCAAGGGGTAGATAAAAAGCTGTTTCAGGAAATCCTACTCTTTGACTTTCTCCTTTTTCTTTGATCACCTTAGATAAAAAATCTTCTGCTTCCGAGACTATTTTTTCTGCACCTCTAATTGCTGCTGAAGCTACAATTTTAGACATAGGTTCTTTCCTCCTCTCTTACCAAGTCTAAAATATCTGCATAACTAAAATTTTCTGAAAGCAATCTGTCTTTAATTGGTGATATATCTGTTTTTTCTCTGATCAATCTTAAGAATAGGTCACTATTTCTTATATCTCCTACTAATACTGCACCAACCAATCTATTTTCTTTTATGATCAACTTTCTGTAAAGTTCTTTTTGAGTGTCTTTGGTGATCAATTCTTCGAAATCTCCTTCTTTTTTTACTTTGAATATTCCCAAGGAAATAATTGGTAATCCAAAGAATTCTACAGAATTCATCCCCACCGAACCCTCATATTTCAAATTACATCCAACCATATTCAACCCAGAGATCTTTCCTTGTTCTACCGCTATTGGCCATAAGGCATTTACTGTGTAACCTTGGGTAGTTATATCATAACTCTGACAGACATCACCTGCAGTATAGATGTTAGGAATATTAGTCTGTAAGTATTCATTTACTAAGATTCCTTCGTCCATCTTAATTTCTGTATCTTTGACTAAATCTGTATTGGGCTGAACTCCTTTTGCTGAGATGACTAAGGAGGTAGCAATTACTTTTCCCGAATCTAATTTTACTGCCTTGGTATCTCCGTTTCCAAAAATTTCGGTCACATCAAAACCTAAAAGAATTTCCAATCCATTCTTCTCTAATCTTCTTCTTACAATCTCAGCTGCTTCAAAATCTAAGATTTGAGATAGGACTTGTTTTGATTTGACGATAACTTTTACTTCTAAATTCCTTTTCTTCAATGCATAAGCAGTCTTTAGGCCAATCAAGTCACCTCCTAATATACAGGCGGTCTCTGTAGTCCGAAGTAGCTTTTCTATCTTTTTTGCATCATCTAAGGTTCTGAACCCAAATACATTTCTCTTTTTTATTCCAGGAATCTGAGGAAATTTTGGTGAGGCACCGGTAGCAATCAATAAAATATCATAGTTGAGTTGATTTTTATCCTCTAAGATTATTCGGTTCTTCTTTGGATCTACTCGTATTACTTTTTTATTTAATAACAATTCAACATTGTTTTCTCTATAGAAATCTTCTGTTCGATAAAAGAGTTTATTTTCTTTTACTTGGCCTGCTAAATAATAAGAGATAAGATATCGACAATAAGAGATATAAACTTCATCAGAGATTACTGTAATTTTGGATTCAGCATCTTTTTTTCTTATTACTTCAATTGCTGAGATTCCTGCTGCTGAATTTCCAATAATTATATATTGTTTCACACTAACACCTTTACGCTATAGCGCAATAACTCTATAGCCCTATAACACTACCTTCTTCTTCCCAAATAATTGCACCTGTAGGATAAGCTTCCACTAGCATAGAGAATAAATCTTGCGTCTTTGAATGAGAGACTGCACAGAAGATCTCGCAGTTTTTACATCCTAAACATCTATTTACATCGTAGTAAAGTTTCTTCATCTTCTCTTATACATCACAGGTTTCAATTTTAAAGCCTCTCTTTTTTTATTTATATGCTCAACCATCAAATGAGCTGCTTTTATGGGATCTTCCTCAAATGCATATTTTCCTCCGCATACGCTCTCAAGTTCTTTACATAGATATTCGGTTACATTGCTACTTCCTAAGACAGGCAGTACTCCACCAAAGACAGTAAATACTCCTGAAGCTACAAAATATAACCCAATAGCAATTGCTTTTTCTGACATCCACTCAGGAGCTGCTCCTGCTGCAGGCAGATCTGATAAGTCTTCTCCTAAACCACCTTCATTTATCGCATTGGTAGCAGCAATTAAGATCCTCGAATTGTCTACACAGGCGCCCAAATGTAAAACCGGAGGACATCCCACTGCTTCACAGATCTCGCGCAATCCTTCTCCAGCAAATTCAGCTGCCTCTGGTTTCATTAATCCAGCTTTAGCACAAGCGATTGCTGAACAGCCGGTTTGTAAAACCAGCACATCATGCTTTATCAATTCTTTTACCATTGCTACATGAGCTGAATCATGTTTTATCTTAGGGTTATTGCAACCCACAACCCCTGCTACTCCTCGAATTCTACCTGAGATTATCGCATCATTTAAAGGTCTGTAGGTAGCCCTGAATTTACCTCCTAACATTCTAAAGACATATTCAGCAGTAAAACCTGCTACTAAATCCATCTCTTCATTTGGAATATTAACCTTTTCTTTCCTCCGATTCTTGAAATTTTCTATTCCTCTTTTGAGGATTTCTTTAGCTATTTGGTATGCTTTTTCTTCTTTAAATTCTATATGTGTGACACCAGGAAGCTTTGTTTTAGGAGAAGTGGTAATTAATTGGGTATGATAGCAACTCGCTATATCATCTAAAGCAGGCATAATACATTGGACATCGACCATCATAACCTCTACTGCACCAGTAATGATAGCTAGTTCTTGTTGTAAGAAATTACCTGCTATAGGAATCCCGTGGCGCATCAATATCTCATTTGCTGTACAACATATGCCAGCTATATTAATTCCTTCTGCTCCTACTTTCTTAGCTAATTCGATCAATTCAGGATCCTTTGCTGCTTTAACTGCCATCTCTGAAAGAGAAGGTTGGTGGCCATGGACAACAATATTTACCCAATCTTCCTTTAATACACCTAAGTTGACTTTTGCTCTTAAAGGAGTAGGGCTCCCAAACATTATATCTTGTAATTCAGTGGCAATCATTGAACCTCCCCAACCATCAACCAATGCACATCTCATCCCATGTAAGATAATATTCCTATAATCACAATCTACACCCATATTGATTCTATGTAAAGATTCAACGATCTCACGGTCAATACCACGGGGAAGAATTCCTAATTTCCTCCATAAGTCAACTCTCTTTTTAGGAGCTCTTAAAGCAAATTTTAATTCACCTTCTTGCTGACCGAATTCTGATAGAGCCGTTCTAGCTACCTCCTCAGCAACTTTCTCAATAGATTTTTCCTCAACAGAAATCCCATAGATTTTAGCTATGGAGTGAAGTTTTTCTCTATCGGTTATTCCGTAATCATGAGCCTTTCCTTTCGCAGCTAAAAGGAGTGTATAGGCTACTTCTCTACCATGATCAGAATGAGCACTCGCACCACAAGCAATACGCTTTAAGAGGTTTCTGGCTACAATTGTATCTTTTGTAGCTCCACAGACTCCAGTTTGCTGAGTTTCTCCAGATGGAGAGATTCGACAAGGCCCCATATGACAACTAGTACAACATATTCCTAATTGGCCAAATTTACATTGTGGTTGTATGAGTTCGAATCTGTCCCAACTAAGTTTTATGTTTTCTGCCTCAGCTTTTTGGAGCATCTTTTGGGTTGCTGAATCTATAGATCTTTCTGTAGATTTCATCTATCTCTCTCCTTCCTTGTAAAATCCTGCTACATCTAAAACCTTAGGTAAATACTTGTTCCATCCAATTGGCATAATATGAACTCCTTGACACATCGGTCTTAATTGTTTTATCAACCCACCAGCAATCTCAATAGACTTAGAAACCTTATCTTTTGCTTCTTTCATCTCTTTGATTATCTCTTCAGGAACAAATATCCCTGAAACATTCTCATTCATATACTTTGCCATACCTGCAGATTTTAACAGGATGATTCCTGCCAAAATTTTGGTTCTTAAATGCTTGATTTTAGATAGAAAATTCTCAAATACCTTTATATCATAGACTGCTTGGGTCTGAAAGAATTCTGCACCTGCTTCAATCTTTTTTTCCATCTTGATAATTTGAGGCTCCAAAGGATCTGCGCCAGGATTTACCACTGCTCCTACACAAAATTTTGGGGATAAACCTTCTAGTTTATTTCCTTTCATATCAAAACCTTCTTCTAATCTCTTTACTACTTGTAATAGTTGTACAGATTCTAAATCAAATACAGGTTTTGTCTCTGGATGGTCTCCTAAAGTTGGATAATCACCAGTCAAAATCAGTAAATTCTCAATCCCTAAAGCTGCTGCTGATAAGATATCAGACTGTAAAGCCAATCTGTTTCTATCTCGACAGGTAATTTGAAATATGGGTTCAAATCCTTTCTGTTTCAATAAGATACAAACTGCCAAGGCTCCCAAGCGCATCACTGAACTCTGTAAGTCTGTGACATTTACAGCATCGACTCGGTCTCTTACAAATTCTGCTTCTTCTAAAATTGTATTGGTCTCTATTCCTTTTGAAGGTCCTACTTCACAGGTTACCAAAAACTTATCTGTTTTTATCTTCTCTTTAA
>DDKR01000014.1 GCA_002340085.1 Candidatus Omnitrophica bacterium UBA2593 | reverse complement strand
TTATGAAGACAGAGATGGTAAAGAGAGAGATGAATATGGTAGGGATTAGGATTACCAAAGGGTTGACTTCAGGATAGACCAATTTTTCAAGGTAATGGATTATGAATGAGCCGGGATAACTTAGGAAAGGTGAATATTTTCTTCTTAAGATATTCTCTAAGATAGTCAAAGGACAATGCTTTCCCATTAGAGCCAAAAGACTCACATAAAGAATACCAAAGAGATGAATTGTTCTAAAGATCCATCTATCAAAGAATTTCTTCTGCCAAAAACCTATGATAGTCAGAATAAATCCTGCCAATATAAATAATATCCAGATAAGATGTATTACCACAATTGTATCAGCTAAAATCTTATATATCATCTAAGGATTACTCCCATATACCTGAGATTTCTGTCTTACAGAATGGACAAATACCTTTTGAGCTGATTCTATTCTCATGGACGAGAAAATGCGTTCTTTTAATGAGTAGATTTTTGCAATCTGGACAAAAAGTGTTATTTGCTTTGTGTCCAGGAAGATTACCGATATAGACATACTTTAGGCCTGAAGATAGAGCTATATCTCTTGCGTTCTCTAAAGTTGTAACAGGGGTAAGAAATAGGTGTGTGAGCTTATAAGAAGGAGAGAATCTTGTGAAGTGTAAAGGGGTATCAGTTCCCAAATTATCTTTTATCCACAGACACATACTCCTAATCTCTTCTAAATCATCATTTAAGGTAGGAATCACCAAATAGACGAGTTCCAAGTGTATTTTTTCTTCCTTTATTATCTTTAGAGTTTGGAGTATGTGGGGTAACTCACCTTCAGGTATCTCTCTATAAAATTTCTCATTGAATCCTTTTAAATCTACAACTACACAGTCTACGATTTTTAAGATCTCTTTTAAAGGTAGAGGATTTAGAGAGCCATTGGTATGAAATAAGACTTTTAGGCCTTTTTCTTTAGCAATCTTTGCAATATCATACATATACTCATAGAATATAGTGGGTTCATTTATACTGTGAGAGATAGACTTACATTTTCTTCTTATTGCCTCATTTACAACCTCTTGGGGTGAATAATTCTTATGAGACAAGCTCTCAAAAGATCGTTGGGTGATATGCCAATTGTGGCAGTGTTTGCATCTAAAATTACAACTGGCAGTATATACACATAAGTTTTTATGGCCGGGTATTAGGTGATAGGCAGGCTCAAGTTCAATGGGATCTATCTGAAGGCCTACGGGTTTTCCATAGACTAAACTATACAATTTCCCATCTCTATTTTCTCTTACTCGGCAAAAGCCACGTTTACCTTGTTTAATAAAGCATCTCTTAAAACATAAAAGGCACTGAACTTGATTGTCCTCTAATCTCTCATAAAACATTGCTTCTTTCAGTTCTTGAGCCCAAACCCCTGAACAAAAGAAGAATAAAGAAAAAAGGATAAAAGAGATATACATCAATGCTTCTCTCTATAATTTCTTTTTCTGGAAGAAAAAGAATACAGGAATTCCACTTAAAGTCAAGGTGATTCCTGCCAGAGATTGCCAGGGATAGTGGAATAAAGTATTGGCTACTAAACTGCTACAAATAAGAATAAAGACTAAAGGGGTAAAGGGAAAACCCGGAACTTTAAATGGTCTTTCCATCTGGGGAAATTTATGACGCAAGACAAAGAGCCCAGATATGATTAAGGCAAAGAATAACCAGACAACTATTCCCGTAAAAAATAAGAGTTGATTAAAGGTTCCCCAGATGATTAAACCAGTTGCCCATAAGGCATTAAAGAGAATTGAACGAGAAGGTGTGGAGAATCGCTGATCGATCTCCTCCAAGTATCTAAAAATCCGATTATCTTGGCCTAAACAATAAGTGATTCTTCCTCCGGTCAAGATCATTCCATTGATACATCCTAAAGAAGAGATTAAGACTAGAGCTTCTAAGATTTTTCTCCCCATATCTCTCCACAAAATCTGCATCGCCTTTGAAGCGATTAAGTCGGTGCGCATTATCTCTTCTACAGGAACTAAATAGATATAGACTAAATTAATCATAATATAAATTGAAGAGATCAGCAAAATACCTGTTATCAACGAAAAGGGGAGAGAAGTCTTATAATCTCTAGTTTCTCCTGAAACATAAGTACTCTCATGCCAGCCTCCATAAGTCCAAAGGATAGGAATCAGAGCCAAGCCTAATAGAGGGAATATCTGGGTAGAAGGAGGAGTTAGCCCAGAATAAAAGTTTAAGCTACTTCCTTTCCTGAGAGATACTCCAAGGAGGATAATTCCTACTAAAGCAAAGACTTTAGTAAAGGCAGAGAGATTTTGAAATCTTTTAGCTGGCCTAAGACCTAAGATATTTATAAGAGAAAGGATAAAGACTATGGAGACAGCGATAAATTTGAGGGGAATTTTTTCAAAAGAAAGAAAAGAACTCAGATACTCTGCAAAGATAAAAGCTACTGCTGCAATTGAACCGGGTCGAATAACTAAAACTTCTGTCCAGCCAAAGAGAAAGGCTATCAACTTCCCATAACTTCTCTGAAGATAGATGTAATTACCTCCGGTCTCAGGAATAGAAGAGGCCAATTCAGAATAACAAAATGCTCCCAACAAACAGATGAGTCCACCCAAAAACCAAGCCAGAATAATCAGAGGGGCTGAAGGTAAGTATCTGGCCACCTCTGAAGGTACCCTAAAGATTCCTACTCCAATAACGATTCCCAGATTAATCGCAATAACATCCCAAGGCCCTAATAGTCTCTTGAGGCCAGTTTCTGGATTACTCATCACTACCAAGTCCTATATCTCTCTTTTTGATAGAATTTATAATATCTTCTTTTATCACAACTTTCTTGAAATAAAATCTTGAAGTAATTTTTCTCCAACATTAAATTCTTTAAATTACTCAACAAAACTATAGCAGCAAAAAAGTAAGATAGAAGAGGCTAAGTTAATCCCATATTCCATAAATTTCTTCCTGGCAGAACTCATAATCTCCTCTTTTTTCAGTAATTCTTCAATATCGCAACTTTTCATAAGATACTCTCGCAATTATCAGAAAGTATCTAAGCTTACAAACTTAATCCTCTTCTGATTTTTCTACTCTACAAAGATACTTCCAATTTAAAAAAAGATCAAAAGCGCTCCCAATAATATCGCCATGTACAGATATCACTATCTCTTTCAAAAAAACCAAAATCTTTACCTTCAACTAATCTTCCAACTCTCATCTCTTTAGAATCCATAATACAAATATCTGCTCCGAATTTAAAAATAATATATCTCTTATTAGGCAACCAAGCAGCACCTGCAAAATTATCACAGTCACCCATATTATAATACACAAATTTATCTTCTTCTCTCTTCTTCAATATAGCTCTTCCATTGTCGCGTTCAAAACTAATACCATCATGTTCTCCTACAAAAGAAAAAAAAGTAAAATTTCTTCTCGTAAAATATAAAGAGTCCTTTAGATCTTCCATATAGCTCCTTAAGAATGATTCACTCCTTGGCTGGTGTTTATCTTCCCGAATCTTCTTTAACTCATGAGTTTTAAGTGAATACTCAAAGACCTGATCTATAGGTTCATCACCTGAAATAAAATGAGTGTTAAAAATATATATGCGTTTTGAATCTTTGCTCCATAAGACCGCTTTTGTGTAGTCTACTGGATATTCAGTAGGAGGTTTTTGCTCAGTAAAAAATTTTATTTTTTCTTGTGTGGCTAAATTAAATAGATAGTAATTCTCACCATCAGAATCATAAAAAACTCTTATTTTTCCATCTTTATTTGTATCTTCATCGATAATACCAAATAACAAAAACTTACCATCTGGTGACCACTCTATATTAGAAGACGTTGAATAAGGTTCTTTTATGAAGGCTAGGAGAATCTCATCCGTATCATCACTTTCAACATTATCGATAATTTTCTCTTTATATTTACCATCTGAACTTACAATGACTAAACCATCGTAAATAACTACAAACAACTTATCTCCTAAGGGAGACCACCCAAACTCTCTCCTCAAAAGTTCTCCTATTATCTTTGTCTTCTCTGTACCATCGGCGTTAATTGAATAAAGATAGCGATCTTTACCCGATGTATAATAAATCTTAGTTTTTTCTTGAACCCAACTTGTATCCTGAAGTAATCTTTCTCTAATATTAAATTCTTTGATTACTTCCTCAGCAAAACTATAGCAGCAAAAAAGTAAGACAAAGAGAATGAAACATAATTTTTTCTGATTTCTGTTAAGCATTTTACTCCTCCTCTCTATTTTTTATATCCACTTAATCCCATATTCCATAAATTTCTTCCTGGCAGAATTTACATCTTCCGTTTTTTATATGATTAGCTAAAACTGCAAAATGAATACGGTGAATAAGGCGACGTGTGCACTTAGGACAAAAGGTTGAGTTGTATTTATGTCCTGGCACATTTCCAATATAGACATATCTTAATCCTGATTCACAAGCGATCTTCTGTGCCTTTTCTAATATCTCAATAGGGGTAGGTGGTAAATGGGTCAATTTATAATCAGGTGAGAAGCGAGTAAAATGCAAAGGTGTATCTTCTCCTAAATTCTCTCTTATCCATATACACATTCTTCTTATATCTTCTAAATCATCATTTATGGTAGGGATAACTAAATTGGTAATCTCTAAATGAACTCCTTCTTCTTTAATTGTCTTTAGACATTCCAACACAGGTTCTAATTCTGCTGATGAGATCTCTCGATAGAATTTTTGAGTAAATCCTTTCAAATCTACTACTACTCCATCAATATATTTAAGGAGTAGCTTTAAAGGCTCAGAGCTAACCGAACCATTGGTGTGAAATTGCACTTTTAATCCCTTTTCTTTGGCAATCTTTGCAATATCATAGAAATACTCATAAAAGATGGTCGGCTCATTTATGGTACCTGAAATAACCTTAGCTCCTCTTCTTTTTGCTATCTCTCCTACTTCTTCTGGTGAATATTCTTGATAAGAGATATCTTGGGGGCCGACTTGAGTTAATCTCCAATTATGGCAGTGCTTACATCGGAAATTACAAGAAGCAGTAGCTAAAGCCAGTAATTTAGCCCCGGGGAGGAGATGATACATCCCATCTTTTTCGATGGGAGCGACTTGCCAAGAATAGATTTTACCATAGACCAAGCTATATAGTTTCCCATCTCTATTTTCTCTTACTCTACAGAATCCTTTTTTGTTTTTAGCAATAACACATCTTCTAAAACACAACTTACACTGAACAAAGTCTTTTTCTAAACTCTGATAGAAGCTTGCCTCTTTTAGAGGGGTCTCGCCTAAAGTTAAATCAGCCATAAACATTATTGGAAATATCCCCAAAAAGACTTTAAAGAATCTTCTCATATCTTTTTTAAGGATTCTATAGCAATCAAGGAAGCTCCTAAGGCAATGACAAATTCAGGTTCTTGGGGGACATAGAGCTCTACACCTAATTTATCTTCTAAGAATCTATGGATTCCTCTATTTCTTGCTCCACCTCCACAGAAAAAGATACTCTCTTTTTTTCCTACTTGGGTTATCATGCCCGCAATCCTCTCCGCAATTGAAGCACAGATTCCTGAAATGATATCTTCTTTATTTCTACCTTGAGCAATTAAGGAGATAACCTCGCTTTCAGAAAATACTGTACAGGTCGAATTTATCCTGACAGGATTATTCGATCTCAAAGCTATCTCTCCTAAATCTCCAATCCTTTCTTCTAAGACAGAAGCCATAACTTCTAAAAATCTACCTGTTCCCGCAGAGCACTTATCATTCATTACAAAATCAAGTATTCCTCCTTCTTCATCCAAAGAGATGACTTTACTGTCTTGCCCACCTAAGTCGATGATTGTCTGAATCTTGCCCAAAGGAGAGCCTATCTGAGTAGCACCCCGACCACAACAGGTAATCTCTGTAACTGTCCTGTCTCCAAATTCAATGATTCTTCTACCATAACCAGTTGAAACAATATAACTTATATCTTTCTCAGATAAATTTATTTGTCTAAGTGCTTTACTTAGAGCTTCTTCTGCTGCTAATTTAGGACTTGCCTTTGTAAGGGCCAGACTCTTAGAGATTATATCTCTATCTTTTAAGATTACAGTCTTGGTAGCTACTGAGCCAATATCTATTCCACAGACGATCATCTTTTAAGCATCTCCAAAAATGCCTCTACTCTTGTCTTAATTTGCTCGGTATCTTCTTGGCTGTAATCGGTATGGATGGTAAGCATAGGGATTTTCTTTTCTTTTAAGATTAACCTAAGCCTATGGGATTCTATTTCATAGAGTTGACATAATCTTAAAGAATGATAGATGACCCCTCCGACTCTAAATTCTTCTATCAGATTTAAGACTCTGTCAATACGATCATTGTTCTCAATAAAACAGGGACAAACAGAGGAAAGTAAGTATCCATCTGCTATTGCTCCTAACATTACATCTGTAGTCGGTTCATCTGGTTCTACCAAATTGTACAGACTTTGCGTACCTGAACATAAATCATCACAGACTATTTCAGCTCCTAAGTCTTCGATAATATTTAAGAGTTTGAAATTTGGCCAGATGATAGGAGAACCTGTAACTAAGATTTTTATCTTCTCATCAGTCTTAAAGTGAGTTTTTTCTTTAGAGAGCTGTTTACATAACTCTTCAGTCTTATCTATCCATCTTTCTATGTCATCATAGAAACTTGTTTGAATTACCAAGAGAAAATCTCTTCCACCCATCAAATAAGGATTAGCCCTTCTTATCTCATAAAGCTGGCGGAATAAAGTTTGTCTCTTGTGGATGAGTTTAATTGTCTCTTCTAATCTTTGTCTTGTGAGTTTGGTCTTGGTGAAATCTTCAATCCTTTCTTTGAGGCTCTTTATTTCTTCCAACCAAATTTCTTTTGAAGAAGAAGTTTTGTCCTGAGGTATCTTCAATACCCAAACTGGTAGATAATCAGAAAGAATCTCTATCAATTTCTTTTTTGGATCACAAGGCGTAGGTAGAATTACTGCATCACAAAGCTCAAAATAAGAAGACGCTGAGATCTTAAAGCCGAAAGAAGACTTCACTAAAGGACAGATATCCTTGGCCAATATCTCTTCACAAACCAAAACCGTATCATAGAAACCAGAACATAACCTTATAGGAATTGCTCTTGCTGCATAGATTAGTTCTTGGGGTATAAATGTACAGAAATATCCAATAATTCTACCAGAAAATCCTTTTAGCTCCTCATATCTCTTTTCTCCAAGGATTACCTCTTCATAATAAGAGATATTTTTTGGACGAAAACCCCTCTTTCTCATTGAATCTAAGTTTCTAAGAGAAGCTCTTCTGAAAGCATCCTTTAATCCTTTAATCTCTTTCTTGAAAGGAGTAAGTGTGTATCTTCTTTCTAAAATTTCTTTCATTTTTATCTTTTAAATTTTGATCTAAATAAAGTTTTACCTAAAAAGTATACTTTTAAACAATTCTTCTCTGGGCAAAAATCAATACATCTAAAACAATGGATACAGCTTGCAAAGTCAATATTTTTCTTCTTCTTTTGAAGATATACCTCTTTGTTGTCTAAGGGACAAACCCCCACACATATCCCACACCTTGTGCATTTTAAGGGCTCTTTTCTTTTGGCAAGAAAACTACCCTTATTGAAGAAAGAAAGTAAAAGTCCAGAAGGACAAACTCTGCACCAGCTCCTCTTTATGAAGAAACTCACCAGAAGTAACAAGAAAAAGGCAATACTTATCATTGTAAATATTCCATAGCCAAAGGGAGAAAAGTTATGTTTGATCGGCCAATTACCAATATAAGGAAAGATGAATCTCACCGGACACATCTGACATACACTCAAATAGACCTGTTTTCTAACTGACCAGGGTAATTTTGGGATTGCTGAAAGAAGAGAAAGAATAATGATACTGATAAATAAGAGATAACCTAAGTTCCTTAAAGTCTTTTTAAATTTTTCCGAGAAAAAGAATCTTCTTAATTTAAAATTTTTTCTTATGATATTTAGGATATCTTGGATGAATCCTAAAGGACACACCCATCCACACCAGAATCTTCCCAAAAGAACAGCTAAGATTAAAAATAGAAGGATATGGGAAAATAAGAGTCTTGGAGGAGTAAGCCAACTTATAGATTCAGAGACAAAATGCATAAAACATGCCCTAAAGGTTCCAACTTGGCGCAGAAATCGGCAGGATTTTACAGGTAGGTAGGTATCGAAGGCCTGGGGGTAAGCTGGCCCTAAGATAACAGCTCCCTTCTCTTCGGATTTGAGTTGTTCTTTATATTCTAAAGGTGCCTCAATAAAGGGAAGGAAACTTAAGTTTTGTTTCTTTATTCCTAAAAAAGCCCCAAAGACTATAAGGATAAAACAAAGAATCTGAGAGATTCTTCTCAAAAATGTCATAGGTCTTCTTATCTTATTCTTCTCCATAAGAATATGCAAAGCAGAAGAAAGATTAAAATCATGGAGAAATATGGTTTCTTCCAGAAAGGTATTCTTTCTATCTCTACGGTTACTTCTCCTATATCTTCTGGAATAGTCTTTGGAGGTTGGAGTTCTTCAAAAGTTACTTCTCCTATATCTTCTGGAGTGGTCTTTGGAGGTTGGAGTTTTTCAAATGGCGGGGCTGGAAGCTGAACTAGCTCTTCTTCTCTTTCTGGGATCTTCTCATCTACTGCTACCGTCAAGGTTTCTATACTTGGTTTTAATTCAGCACTCCTTGCTCTTACACTTATTCTTAGAGAATATTTTTGGGGTTGGATGTCTTCTTTTGTCTTCAATTTAACTAAAAAGAATGTCCTTTCACCTGGTAAGAGTCTTTCTATAAAAGGAGGTATTACCTTTATATCAAAAGCAGGATTTTCTATTAACAACTCTACCTCTCTTAAAATGCTTTGAAAGGTATTTTCTATATAGATTCTGAACTCACCAGATCTCTCTATCTTTATTGAATCTGTTTCTGGTGAAAGTATAAGATGTTTCCTTGGCCTGAATGGATCGTGACACAGATGAGGAAACACCAAAGTCGATTGGGAAAAGAGGATAGTGATTAAAAGGAAGGTGAAAAAAATCAATATCCTTGGATATCTAAGTTTGTAAGACCTAATTCCTTTGCACATCTTACTGCTTCTTCGTACTCTTTTTTGGTAATTCTGCGGGAGATCTCCGGATAATCAAAGGCTTTATACATAGGTGTGTATTGAGACATAATATTTAGATAAGTATCTTTGGGAAGATTTTCAGCTATCCATCTAATTATCTCTTTTGTCCCACCTACATTGTTTGGCATCACCAGATGTCTGATCATCAAACCTCTATAGATGAGGCCGTCTTGTGCTGGTTTTGCCACACCTACTTGACGATTCATCTCTAAGAGTGCTTGCTTTGTAATCTCAGGATAACTTTGGGCTCCTGAAGAGTATTTCTCTGCCATCTTAGGATCCCAATATTTGAAGTCTGGTAGGTAAATGTCGACTACACCATCTAATAACTCCATTATCTCTGAGTTTTCCCATCCACAAGTATTGTATACAACAGGCAATCTCAGACCTTTGGCTGCCGCGATATCTAAAGCAAAGAAAATATGTGGAGAATAATGGGTAGGTGTAACTAAATTTATGTTATGACATCCTCTTTTTTGGAGTGCAAGCATCATCTCTGCTAAATCTTCAAAACTTTTAGGCCTTCCTCTTCCCAACCAACTTATCTCCCAGTTTATACAAAAGACGCATCTAAGTCCACAGTTACTAAAGAATATGGTTCCTGAACCCTTTCTACCTACTAAAGGTCTTTCTTCTCCAAAATGTGGATGATAAGAAGAGATGATGAGTTGAGAATCAGCTCCACAGAATCCCTTCTCATTTTTAAGTCTGTTAACCCCGCATCTTCTTGGACAAAGCCGGCAACTCTCTAACATCTTCCAAAGTTCTTCCGCTCGCTTTTTTAATTCTCCTGTCCTGTGGAGTTTCAAATAAGCGGGTTCAAAATTCTCAGTTCTTTGTGATGTAACTTGCCTGCTACATGATAAGAAAGCAAGGATAAGAACAAATACTAAGATTACTAAGAATGGCCTTCTTGATCTTACCTTCAATTTAAACCCTCCTTTTGTAAAAAAGTCTTAAAGTTTAAAGAAGTGAAGAGAAATAGTTATTAATCTAAATACTTACTCAACTTTCTCCAGGTCTTCTTACCGACGACGCCATCAGGGGTTAATCCATTTGCTCTTTGGAATTCTCTTGTTGCTTTTTTTGTCTTAGGTCCTATTCTACCATCGATTGGGCCTTTATAGAAACCAGCATTTCTCAAAGCAATTTGGATCTTCTTTGGGGTTGGCCGAGATGTAATTTTTTCTTGAGGAGTACTTCTTAATCTTTCTAATTCTTCTTCTAAGATATTTATCTCTTCATCTTTTTTTTCTAATTCTGTCTCAAGATATCTTATATGAGTACGGAAAGCTGCTATTCTTGGATCTTCTGTTTTTTTTGGAACAGCACAGCTACTTAAAAGCACTACTATAGATATAACTAAGAGATCTTTTAAAGACATCTTTTACCTCTTTTTGCTATCCTTTTTAAGGCCAAATATCTTCATTATCCTCTCTCTATCTCAACAAAAGCAGAAGTTTTCTCTAAACTTCCAACTTCCCATCTTCTACACCGATCACCAGATCTGCTGATCACCAAATCTTCCCTTAATACTTCTATTACCTCGCACTGATTTGGACAACCATCGCACTCAAATCCTCTGGTCCTAAAATCTACATCTATAACTGAAAAATTAAATTCCTTCTCTTTATGAGTTGTCTCCATAGCTAATATCGCTACACCTATTGCTCCCATGACCTTATGGTATTCAGGAACGATTACCTCTGTTCTTAATTGCCTCTCTAAAGCCTCCACTACTCCCCTATTTGATGCTACTCCACCCTGAAAGACTACAGGGGATAAAATCTCTTTTCCTTTACCCAAATTCGCCAGATAGTTCCTTACAATCGCCTCACATAGACCTCTGATTATGTCTTCTTTGGAGAATCCTAACTGTTGTTTATGAATCATATCCGACTCAGAAAAGACAGTACAACGACCAGCGATATTTACCTTTGTCTTTGCTCTTAAAGCATAATCTCCAAATTCTTCAATAGAGACCCCTAAACGCTGAGCCTGATGATCTAAGAAAGAACCTGTTCCTGCAGCACATATCGTATTCATACTAAAATCTATTGGGATTCCATCTCTGATAATGATGAGTTTTGAGTCCTGACCTCCAATATCTATAATCGTTTTTACTTCAGGAATAAAATTTAGGGTTCCGATAGCATGGCTGATAATTTCGTTCTTTATTATATCAGCTTCAACTAAAAGCCCAGCTAAATAACGAGCACTTCCTGTAGTTCCCACCCCCTTCATCCTTATAGGAAAAGATGACTCTTCCCGGATCATCTTTAAACCCCTTTTCATTGCCTGAATAGGATTACCTTCAGTACGAATATAGAGAGAAAAGATTAACCTCTTGTTCTCGTCGATAAGGGCAAACTTTGTGCTGACTGAACCTACATCTATACCTAAGTACATTTCTTCTTCCTCTTTAGTAACTCTACGAATGCTTCTAAACGCGTCTTTAATCCCACTGAAGAAGTATGCTCATCAAAGGAAAGGAATAGAACCGGGATGTTGTAATCTTTACTCACATTACAAAGAGCAGACATAGCTGTGACTTCCGGCATACAGGCATGAGGTTTTATATGGATCACACCATCTAACTTGTGTTTGGCAAAGAGCATGGCCTCAGCTACTGAGATGTTAGAATGGGCACAACCATCAAATTTCAAATAGGGTCTAGCCAATCTTAAATAATATCTACGGGGTAAGCCAAGGAAGAGAAAATCCTTCAACATATGAGAAAGAGTCAGGGGTCTGAATACCTCTACTCCCATATCTCCTAATTGTCTCTCTAAATTCAGATTCGAATTCGGCTCCATAACTACATATAACTCACCAACTATACCTATTTTGAGAGGTTGAATATTTAAATTCCTCGCCTCTTTCAAGCTTCTCTTGAATTTCTCTGTCTTTCTCTTCAATTCTCTAAAATTATCTGTTCTATCTATGTCTTGAAGAAAATTTTGATGGAGACTTTCTACTTCTGAACTCTTTGAGACGTAAGGTTTTGTGTGGCGGATCAAATCTTCAGCCTTATCTATGGTGTTTATCTTAGCAAAAGTCAACCTCAACGCTTTTAAGAGTTCAAAAAAGCTGATCTTGGGATTTAAACTTTTGAGCTGAGACCAAGATTCACCGATATCAGTTGTATCGAAGAGTCTAATCATACGAAAATCCTTAAAACCGATATCTTCTAAGATTCTTTTCTGTAGATCTAAGTAACTTCCATAGCGACAAGCACCTCTGCTTCCAGATTGAAAGAGTAGATCTACACCTTCTTCTAAAGCTTCAATGAGATTACCCAAATTTATTTTAAAAGGTAAACACACAAATTCAGGTGAATACTTTGCACCTAACTCTATAGTTCTCTTAGTTATTGGGGGGGCAGGGCTGTAGTCTATCTCTACAGTCTTGAAAAAACTTTTAAAGGCAAGATAGTAGTTACCCATATGGGGTAAACTACATTTCATTTCTTTCTCCTCCTTACAATCTCTATGAATGCCTCTAAGCGAGTCAAAATCCCTACTTCTGATTGGTGTTCATCGATGACTAAATTCAAAACTGGGAGTCTATCTGATATCAATCTTGTAAGATAATCTATAATTAAAGAATCTGGTCCGCAAGGAAAAGATACAACGAAGATAATTCCATCTATTCCTTCCTTTAAGAGATGTTGAGCTGCTCCTGCTAACTCCCGATCATAAGTCCAATAGATGTTCCGGAAATCTCCAAACTCTTTCTTGAGTCTATTTTTGGAAACCATTTCTACAGTACTAACTTCGGCTCCCATATCTTCTAACCTTTTTAAAATGTCCTGACTAGCTACAGAATCATAGATGTTATAAGGATGACTAAGAAGAGCAATCCTTATTGATGGAGAATCTCTCCTTGAAATCCTATTTCTTTCAGTCAATCCCATAGCTTCAAGGGGATTAAATTTCTCTTCTTCCATGAGGAGTTCAAATTCCTTCTGTTTGTTCTGTGCTGATTGCCAACTTCTCAAAATCTTAAAAAAGGGCTTTTTGAGTTCAAGGGCAAAAAAGAGATAGGCCTTAAAGAGAGACTGTCGGTTACAGTCTATGTTTGGACTTAAAATAACTGGTGCATCAGGAAAAGTATTCCTTATTATATCGGGTAACCCCCAAAATTTTGCACATAAGAATCCCTTTTTTTCTATACTGGCATAACGCGGGATGAAGAGATAATCTACCTTATCTTTAAGGTAGGCTACATGTCCACAAAATACCTTAACTGCAAAACAGGCCTCATCAACACAGTTTCTTACTCCTTCAAAGAGAATCTCTTTTGTAGTTGGAGGAGAAATTAAAACTTCAAACCCTAAACCTTCTAGGAATTCTCTCCACAGGATAAAATACTTATAAAAGAGTAACCCCCGCGGTATACCTATTCTTCTTCTCATTTTATAATTACAAAGAAATCTATATCTTAGGATAAAGGCGACATAGTTAGAATCTTCTGAGCAATCTCGGGGTATGTGGCAATGAATTTGAGTTCTTCTTCAACCAATGGCTTTTGATTATGAACATTTGCGTAACGGGTTAACTCTAAAATTTTAGTTGCCTCTTCCTCATCTCTAAAGGCAACCTCTAATTTCTCATAGACATTTCTAAAGCCTTTTATCCCTGAATATTCACCTACTGTAATCTGTCTGCCGGTCTCAATAATCTCTGGTTCACCCCGACCTAACTCCTCAAAATCATAGAGTTCGTAGTTTCTTCTATCCTTTAAAGCTCCATCAGCGTGAATACCTGATTCATGGGCAAAGGCATTTGCACCTACTCCGGGCTGATTTATGGGAATGGGAATACCAAAAGCATATGAAGCGTATTTGGAGAACTTCCAAGCTACCTTTAGACTAATATTCTCATCTAAAGTATATTTATCCTTTACTCTACTCGCATATCTTAAAGCTAATATCACAGCTACTAAATCTGCATTTCCTGCTCGCTCACCCATTCCATTAACACAGGTATTTATATAGGCATCAACTCCTGCATCATTTGCTGCTATGGCTCCAGCTACAGAATTTGCTACCACCATACCTAAGTCATTATGGCAATGTAGTTCTATGGGTATCTTTACCTCTTCTGCCAAGCTCTTTATGCGTTCATATATTGTAAATGGGTTATCATAACCTAAGGTATCGCAGTATCTGAATCTATCTACTCCTGCTTCTTTTGCTTTTGAAGCGAAGGTGAGGAGATAATCTGTGTCTGTGCGGGAGGCGTCCTCAGCATTTACACCAATAGATTTTGCTCCCTTCTTTTTGGCTAATTTTACAGCATCTACCATCTCTCCTATTACTGCCTGATGGTCTAATTTTCCCTTAAATTTGTGCTTTATCATCTGATCAGAGGTTGAGATAGAAAGATTAAGGTGCTCTATCTCTGGAACCAGCTTAAAAGTGAGTTCAACATCTTCTTCAATCGCCCGAATCCAACCACCTAAACGCATCTTTCCAAAGATACCTCTTTTGGCTGACTCTAAATTTGCATTTAAGTAATTTGTCTCATGGTGGGTTACCGGAAAGCCGAATTCAGATTGGAATACTCCCATTTGAGAGAGATAAAGATTAATAATCGTCTTTTGTAATTTTGAAAGACAGATTCGAGAGGTCTGGACTCCATCCCGATTAGTTACATCGATAATGTAGATCTTTGCCATATTAGACCTCCTCTTATTCTGTTATCTTTGAGACAAAATCTTCAATCCGATTCAATCCCTCAATGATATTTTCCATTGAAGTTGCATAGGAAATCCGAATAAAATTATCATCTCCGAAGACGCATCCCGGAATGACTGCTACATTTGCATAGGTTAAGAGTAGATCTGTTAATACTAAAGAATCGGTAATCTCTTTACCATTGAATCTCTTTCTTAAGACTTTTAAGACATTTACAAAGCAGTAGAATGCACCTTGAGGTTTTAAAGTACTAAGACCTTTTATGGAATTTATCCTCTCTACAATATAATCGCGCCTTCTTTCAAATTCTCTAACCATTATTTCTACATCTTCTTGGGTTTTTTCTAATGCTTCAACCGAAGCTATTTGAGAAATAGAGGTAGAATTAGAAGTTGAATGGTCTTGAAGATTACTCATCGCCTGAATAACTTGTCTTGGACCAGCAGAAAAACCTATCCTCCAACCAGTCATCGAATATGCCTTTGATACCCCATTTACAACGATAGTTCTTTCCTTGATCTCATCTCCTAAGGAGGCAATACTTATATGTTTGTCATCATAGATGATCTTCTCGTAGATCTCATCAGAGATACAATAGACACCTCTTTTAACTATAATCCCACTTAGCTGCCTCAATTCATCCTCATTGTATACCATACCTGTAGGATTAGAAGGAGAATTTAAGATAAAGAGTTTTGTCTTTGGAGTGATTGCTTCCTCGAGCTGAGAAGGTATAATCTTAAAATTGTCCTTTTGAGTAGTCTCAACTATTACTGCTTTTGCTCCTGCTACTTTGACCATCTCAGGATAACTTACCCAATAAGGTGAGGCTAAAATTACCTCATCATCTTCATCACATAAGGTGAGTATTGCATTGAAGATAGAATGTTTTGCTCCACAAGAAACCAGAATCTGATCTAAAGAATAATCTAAGTTATTATCCTTTTTAAATTTCTTACAGATCGTTTCTTTTAATTCTTTTACTCCTGAGGTAGGAGTATATTTGGTAAAACCTTTATCGATCGCTCTTTTTGCTGCCTCTTTGATATTAGAAGGTGTATCAAAATCAGGTTCACCTGCACCAAAACCAATTACCTTTATTCCTTCCTGCTGCATCTTCTTTGCCTTTGCAGTAATGCTCAAGGTAGGTGATGGACTGATTTGACTTATTCTCCTTGAAATTGACATCTCTCCTTCCTTTTCTTAAAGCCAATTTTACAATAATCCTGACACCAAGTAAAGAGATTTTTCAGTCGGGAATAGGAAGAAAGATT
>DDKR01000162.1 GCA_002340085.1 Candidatus Omnitrophica bacterium UBA2593 | reverse complement strand
TATTCTTCTTCTAATCTTAAGATATCAGCAATACAGAGAAGGACTTTATCTGTTTCTTCTGTAAAATTACCATTTTGAAGAGAGACTAACAGATATTCTTTGATACGTTGGGCAGAAGGAATAATTCCTCTTTCAATTAAGAGTTCTATCTGTTGCCATTCTTCAGTTAGATTGAAATTAAGGAGAAAAGGAGATTTTAGAGGTAATTGTCCAGATGTAGTCTGTGGGGCTTGTAGAGGAACAGGCAAATTGCGGAAATCAACTCCACCTTTGTCATCTTTTTGAGGTATTGGAGATGATCCTATGGGGCTATCTAATATTAAATTATCATCCAGATTATCTCTCAATAGGTCTCTCAAAAAGGTATTTTTTAAAAATTCATACCTTTCTTTATCTAAAATTTTTGGATTCTTAAGGGCTGCTACCATGCTCTCAGCTATGTCATCACCTGGGTTAAAAGTAGCATATTTTGTAGGACAACGGCTAGGGTCCTCTACTTCGAAATAAACTATTGCGCCACCAGGACACACCCGAGGAGAAGAAACTTCTTTCCAACCAAATTTTTCCTTCCATTCATTAATTATCTTATCTGTAATACCGTGTGTAAGTTCATGTATCATGGTTGCCTCTAAATTAAAGACATCTTTTACTCTATGACTGATCTGTCGAAAAGCACTTGGATAGAGAATTATAGTGTTATTAGAATAACCTTGCCTCCCACCATTTTGTTCTTCCCCAGAGTAAGGATTAATCTCTTGAACATCATCGATTAAGATATATCGAGAATTCTTCACTGCCTCTCCGTTAGCGATCTTTAAAAATAATCTTAAGACAGAGATAATCGTTTCTATCTCTTCTCCTGTCAATCTTTCTCTCCAATTGTAGATATCGATGGGATAACTATCTATTTTAAGAGATATTTGTTCTTTTGGTTCTCCTTTATTTTCCCAATAAGAAACTTCAAGCCACCATTTTTTTTCAGGATCTAATAGAGGTAGTTCTTCTTGGGCTATTCTAATTAGCGATGGAGAAGTAGATACAATCCTTTCTATCCCATTGTCAGAAATCCACTCAAAAAACTTATCAAGAGGAATGTAATTATTGTTTAACTCTTTGAGATGTTTTATAAGGTTTTTATAAAACTCACCCTCAGTACCTTCAAGATTTGCTCCAGAAACTCCCTCTAATATCTTTTTAAGTAAATCTTTTGCTTCTTCTTTTAATTCCTCTAGCTCTGCCCTCTCTGCCACAATACTAACAAAATCTTCACTTAACTTTCCTTCCTCTCGTAACCTACCTATTCTACTTATTAACTCCTTAGCTACTTCTTCTGGTGTCACTGGTGAGGAGGTAAGTTGTCTCTTTAGAGTCGAATCAAGAGGTGATGGAACAAGAGATATTTCCCCAACAGATGAAGAAGTCTTGGTGGTAGATGGCAAAGTGAAAAGTGGACTAGAAGAAGCTACTTGGGCCACGACTCCTTTTGTAATATCGCGATTATTAAAGTCTTCTTTTTTATCTAAGTCTAATCTTGGATCTTTGACAAACTTAGTAAATGCAGTAGCTATACTTCCTCTATTAGTCAATGCCCCTCTATCACCTACAGGAGCAACGATTAATTTTATACCTTTCTTCTCTGCTATTTTTTCTACATATCTAATGGTATTTTCTAAAAAATCCTCTGCACTGTATTCGGATAAGAATTCTTCAGAAGGATTAACTGCTCTTAGAATGAATACCGGCTTATCTTCAATAGTATTCTCAAGGATGAGCATAGAACCAATAAATTTTGCATTTAAACCTTCACCGGTAGTAAATATGATCGCAGTTATAGAACTTGGATTTTTCCTTGTCATAATATCTCTTTGACTTGTATAACAGGCATCACCTATATCTCCAGCTAATTCTCCTAAGATTCCTTTGGTAGCAAAAGCTTTAACAAGTATACCTTCATCTTCAAGCACCTTTATTTTAGATAGTTCTTCTCTAAAGATTCGGAGATCTAAAGTATCTAATAGAGCCTTTCGGATATCTTTATCTAATTCCTGTATGATATGCCCTTTTATAAAGGTATCTTTAAGTCCAATGATTCTTTCTAATGATAGAGTGGAGATACCTTCGTTTATACTCTCTAATATATTTTCTCGGAAGATAGAATATTCTGGGTTGTTTAAGGTCTCAGCTATTAGTATGAGAGCAATAATATCTTTAAGTTCTTTCTGTCCAACCATAGCAATAGCTAAGTCTAACAAGGTAGTAAACTGAGAAGAATTTAGCTTATTGATTGTATCTTCTAAATTCCTTATCTGCTTTCTAATATTTTCTTTTGCTTCCTCTCCAGATAAGGTAGATTCTATTTCTTTTAGTTTTTCTAGTCTAGGTCCTATAATTTTTAATACTTTTTCTTTTAATTGCTCTATCTGTTCTGTGGGTGATAATTCTGATAGACTAACTGCTCTTCTGATTAGCTGTGAATATTCTTTGAATTTGTCTTTGGCATTTTGAGTAAATTCTATCTCGCCTTTCCTTCTTACCACAAATTCTCCTTCTTCTTTAAATGCAGGATGTAAGGGTGGAATTTCACCTCGTCTTTCTAATTCATTGAATCGCTCAACAAAATCTTTCAAATCCTGCCCTCTTGATGAGCCATGCCCCCATTGAGCAGAGTAAAAACCAACTAGACCTCCAATAATTGCTTTTATGATGGGATTCTTGAGGTCATTTTCTTCAATTTGCCTCTCCTCTGTAGCTTCAAATACCTTTTGTTTAATGACATTCTCTAATTGTTTTATACCTTCAGTTCCAGTAGAGGTCACTCCTATCTCCGAAAGATTGTAGCCTTTAATTCTCTCATCATGTAAAGGTGTTTTTTGGAATAGACACCTGTGTACTAATATTAAATCCCTATTAGCTAAGTAACCAAACTTTTTTATGTAATCATCTAATAGAATCTGCCAATCTTCTATTGTATCTTCTTTTGTCATTCCTTCGTTCCTTAGTATACCTTCTATCCCTCTATAGAATTCTAATTTTTTGTCACGCTTTATCTGTTTGGCAGAATCTCTTATTAATTCAAGTATTACTGGTAGAGCTTCTATTTCTGATAAAAGAGTTATAAGTGATGCTTTTGCTTCAAGTAACATTCTATTACTTTCTGAAATCAAAAAATTTCCTGAGGTCATTTTATACTCGTCTCTTATGTTAAGAAGCCAGAATTTCAGAGCACTATTCAAGATAGACAATCTTATATCGGATTTTCTCAAATGAATACCCAAAGAATAAAATTGTTCTATAATTCTAATTGTCTGGAGTGGTTCTTTTTGAGAGGAGAGAATTAAATTTGTTATGCTTCCTAGTAAATCTTTATCAAGATCAAGATCAGAGAGTATAGAAAGGAGTAGGACTCTGATATTTTCAAAATAAGAAGAAATCTTTGGATTGAATACTTCAAGGATTATGTCTAAGTCATTCAAAAAGTTACCCAAAAATAGATCAGATCTTCTTAACGAAGATCTTAAACGCTCTTTAATTTCTTTTGGGGCATCTTTTATTAACCGCAGAATCTCTTTTCTCTCAGAGTCATTATAAAATTCTAGTACATTATTTATTAATTTAATAAATTTATCTTTTTCTTCGTCAGAAAAAGATGGATAATCCTCTAAAATGTTTTTAAATTGTACTACAGTTAGAAATCGATCCCCCCAAGGGTCTGACAAAAAGTCCAAAATAAAAAAGCGCTTATCTCTAACCTGCATCATAAAACAAGCCATCTCTACCAATCCTTGTTGAACTTCTTTATGGGCAGAATTTGGCATTGTTTCATTTTCGGGATCTTTGATAAATTCCGGCTTGAGTTCAAGTTCACCACAAATTTTCTCAATCACATCTTTTAAACTTAATAATTCATCTCCATCACCTCTTCTTGCTACAAATACTTCTGTCTCTTCTGCTTTTTTTGGATCCCGCTGGTAAATATCTAAATAATTTCTAAATTGATCGCGGGGGTATTCTCCAAGATACAATACTCTTTTTATAAAAGCCTCTTCAAGCTGTGAAAACTGAGGATGTTCAATTCTCGACCGCACAAAATTATCGGGATTCTTGCGTATTGCTCCTATGATTCGCATTAAGCCGGGTATTTCTTTCTGCCTTAGTTGTTCTATTTCGCCAATAGTAAGAGAAAGAATAAATTTACATATCTCTGCTTTTTCTGAGGGAAATAGTCTATCCAAAAAAGGATATTCTCCTGACCATCCACTTTCTCGCCAAGCATTTATAATAATTAAAGGTGCTAATTCTATTCTCAAGTTAGGGCTATCCTTGGCTAATTGCAGAAGTGCATAACCTAATTTTACAGACACCTTTTGTGGGTATTGAAAACTATCGTAATTGTAGAGAATCTGATCCTTAAGTGGTAGAGATATGAGTATCTTAATACGGGTATTTTCTTCTAAGGTTTGCCAAAGTAGATCGGTTCGGTTTAAAATGGATACTCTGACTGCTATATCGTGGTCGTATATACCATATCTCAAAAGAAAGATAGTAGCTTCCCTCCAACGATCATCATGCAAATCCTTAAGCAAAGTACCTATGTCTTGATTTTTATCCCTGGTGATCTCTAAAAAGTTCAGTAATTCGGAAGCAGAAAGGAATTTCTGTTTAAAAAGTATATCTGTAAAATGAGAAAGAACATCGCTATCTTCAAAGACGCCATTATTTACTGCAAAGTCGGTCAATCTAATACCTACCTGTTCAAACTCTCTCTCTAATCTTACTCTCCAGAGAATTGATAGATATTTCTGCTGATTCTCTCCTAGGCAACTTTCCAAGAGTTGTCTTCCTTTAATCTCGGAGAACTGAAATGCCTCTGCTAATTCCTTCCATGTATCTAATGACTGAATGCCCTTAAATTCAACGGTTCTATCCAAATCCATCCAGCCAGCCTCAACAAGGGCAACAAATCCTACAGGATACTCTTTATAGATCTCCAAAACTTCATCTTCCTGGAGAGATAAAAATAATGTCTCTTTGTAATCGAGTAACTTCCTCAAAACTTCTTCAACTTGTCCTTTATCACCCTCTCTTAAGAACCTTAATAGTTTCTTATACAATCTTACTTCGGGAGATATAACCCTTTTAAATCTCCTCACGAGTCCACCTACCACTCCTTCTATTGCTGAAGAAACAGTCTTTCTTCTGAGAGCCGATGTACTAGATGATTTGTCAACAGATCTCTCTTTTGTTAATGTATCTCTTGTAGTTATCTCAGTTGCCCAAGGGTCAAATGGATTTTCAGTACCTTTAATTTCGCAATCAATTGTGTTTCTTGGATTAAGTGATATTGAAGAACTACTAGGAATTATCTGAACTGGACCAGTAGCTTGGTTTGATGTAAAGTTTAGTCCAAGATTAATCCCACCTGAGGTATAGGTTCTGATTGTTTGACCATAAGGTGTATAGATGGGTTCTTTTAGGTTGTATTCACCAGATTTGAAGGATTTCTGATAGGCTTTGAAGTAGAGGGTCTTTGACCAGCTCTTCTTTGAGGTTAAGCCATTTAGGTCTTTCTTATCTATTAACCAAGAATATAGGCCTCCTCTACCATAGAACCTCTCTTTAAACCATTGGGCTAAGATTAAGGAATAGTAGACTTGCCTTAGAGAAGAGTATCTTTTAGAGGTATTTATCTCTTTGGTGAGTTTAGGGATAATAAGTCTCTTGAGGAGTTCAGAAGAATATTCATTTAACTCTTTTAGTCTTTTGTCTTTGAAGTTATAGATTACTGAATCCTTTAAGTAATCTTCTTCTAACATTACCTTTAAGCTTGCCTTATAGATATAGGCAGAACCAAGATTTTCTCTTAAGATTATCTCATCAGGAACTATCCAAGGTCTGGTTAAGGTAGGAATAGTAATATTCTGGTGGCCAAAGAGCTCTTCTGCTTTCTGGTAGAGTTTGTTCCAGTATTCTTTACCTTGGGGGGTCTGGGGAGAAGTAAAAATAGCGGTATCTTTCTTTAATTGTAGGTCTGCTTCTAAGAGGACTTTTCCTACATCTGTCTTAGCTAAGAGACTATCTATAATCTCATTTGGGGAATCAGGCCTTAAATTTACCCAGAAACACTCATTAGGAAGAGAGATTCCTACAAAGAAGTAACTGAGTAAAACCTTGGTAAATTTCTCTAAGGTTAAATTATCTAATCTCTCTTCATTCCCTTTATCTAAGAGAATCTGAAAATTATTGGTTTGGGGCTCATAACTTATGAATCTTAGATGAAGGGGTCTGAATTTATCAGAAATGGAGGGATTTTGTAGACTAAACAGATAGCCTGAGATATCTAATTGAGAACCTACCTGAGAAAATCCAGACTGCTCAAATAGAAGAAAGAAAGATAAAAATAGAGATATAATTCTCTTAGACATCTTAATCAAAGTATTCTTAAACAGCTTGCCAGCTATTATTGCTTATATAAAGTATAACTGGTAACCAGGGGTTTTTCAAGGGGGTAAAGGGGATTTCTTGAAAGCGCTTTCTTTTAGACTCTCGATGTGAAACTCCGGTTTAGCAGATGTAGTCCATAATTTACACTCCGGGAGTGGAAATGGTAAAGATCATCTCTAAGTTGAAATCTTTTTTCTCTTTCTGAAAGATTTCTTTTTTATTCTCTGTGTCTTTTTGGGCAAAGGATATTGATTTCTAAAAAATAAAACCTAAATCTCATTCCATCATTCTTAAGAA
>DDKR01000072.1 GCA_002340085.1 Candidatus Omnitrophica bacterium UBA2593 | reverse complement strand
ATAAGTAAACAGTAAAAGAGACTAAGATACAATGGATGAAATCTATGTTGGAACCTAATTCTTCCAAACTAATCGCTCCTAACAATGGCTCTGATCCTTTATCTCCAAAAAAAAACAGGAGTAGACATTGTTTTATCCCGAATGGTATTGAAACCCAGGAGAATAGAAATGCATTTTACACAATTTGCTTGACGTTACCCAAGGAAGTTCAAGTCTTGACTTTTTTGTTCTATTGTGTTAGATTTTACTTTAAGATGGGAGAGATAGAGAGATTAAGATCAGAACTACAAAAAGCAAGGACAGAATTGGATATTCTGTATGAGATCTCCAATGCAATGCGTACAACTTTGAAATTAGAGGAGATTCTGTACATAATTTTAACTGGGGTTACCTGCCATATAGGTCTAGGATTCAATAGAGCAATGCTCTTTTTATTGAACGAAAGAGAGAATCTATTAGAAGGTAAACTAGGTATAGGTCCAGACACAGGTGAAGAAGCAGACAAGATCTGGAAAGGTATTGAAGCGCAAAAGATGGATTTAGATGATCTCATCTCTGGATACAGCCATTTTAAATCATTAGAGAGTCAATTAAATCTATTGGTCAAAAGCCTAAAGGTTCCCTTAGAAAAAGCTGAAGAGAGAATCCTAACATTAACTTTTTTAGAAGGAATGCCCCTGCATATTACCAAAGAAACCCTCTCTAAATTCTCTTCTGATCCTTTGGTTTCTATCTTAAATGTAGAAGAATTTATCACTGTCCCTTTAAAAGCAAAGGATAGAGTAATTGGGGTGATTCTGGCAGATAATATATACACAAAAGAACCAATTACAAGAGATGATATCCGTCTACTTACTATGTTTACCAATCAAGCAGGCCTAGCTATTGAAAACGCCCATCTTTATGAAAAGACACTAATCCAATCACACACAGATTCTTTGACTCGACTTTGGAATCATGGTTACTTTCAGTATAAATTAGGTGAATTTTTAGAAAGATCAAAAAATGAGAATCTTCCTCTAAGTTTGATCATTTTAGATTTAGATAACTTTAAAATCTACAATGATAAATTAGGGCACCAATTTGGCGATAAGATCCTCGTGCAAATTTCTCATATCATAAAGGAATCCTGCAGAAAAGATGACCTTGCTTGTCGCTATGGTGGAGAAGAATTTGCTATTATTTTACCTCAAACAAAAAGAGACGAAGTTTATTTAATCGCTGAGCGCTTAAGACAAAATATAGAAAAATTCCCTTTTAAATACAGAGATGTCCTACCTGGAGAAAAACTCACCATAAGTTTGGGGATCTCTTGTTTCCCTGAGAATGGTCTTAATAAGCAGGATCTAATTATGCACGCAGATAAAAAACTCTATAAGGCAAAATCTTCAGGAAAGAATAAGGTATGCTATTAAGGACCGTTTATTGCCAACCTTAGACTAAGACTTCTTCTTCTTTGGCGAATTTTACTGATACCACTTTTGAAATCCCCGATTTCTCCATAGTAATACCATACATAATATCAGAATTTGCAATCGTCTTTTTGTTGTGAGTAATAACTATGAATTGGGAATTTAAAGAAAATTCCTTCAACAATTGGCTGAATCTGTCTATATTCACCTCATCTAAGGCTGCATCTACCTCATCTAAGACACAGAAAGGTGAAGGCTTTACTTTGAAGACAGCAAATAAGAGAGCAATGGCTGTCAATGTTTTTTCTCCTCCAGAAAGTAATAAGATATTCTGTAGTTTTTTTCCTGGAGGACGACAGACTATCTCAATTCCTGACTCTAAAGGTTCTGATTCATCAGTAAGAAAGAGTTGTGCATCTCCACCACCAAATAACTGCTTAAAGTACTCTTTAAACTTTAAAGATATTTCTCTGAATGTCTCTGAAAACATCTTTCTTGTTATACGATTTATCTTCTTTATAGCTAATTCCAAAGAATCCTTTGCTTGGAACAAATCATCTCTCTGCTGAATTAAGAACTCATATCTCGTTTTAAGTTCATCGTATTCAGAGATTGCTCCCATACTTACCTCTCCAAAAGAATCCAGTCTCTTCCTTAAACTCTCTATCTCTAAATTAACACCTTCTAAATCTCTCTCTTCTCTTATCTCTACTACCTCTATCCTGTACATCTGTTGAATCCTCTCTCTAATTGATCTCTCCTCAAACTCTATTCTTTGAATCTCTGAATTCAACTGATACACTTGGGTCTTTAAATCTTCTCTTACCCTATTGTATTGGAGAGATTCTGATTCTTTCTCTTTAATTACCTCCTTCAGTTTCAAATACTCTGCCTGCCTTAGTTCTAAAAGCTTTCTGAATTCTTCTTTCTTTCCCTCTAAGGCCTCTTTTTCTGAATCTAATCCTTTAATTTGCTGGTGTAATTCAGAGATTTTTTTCGAGTCCTCCTCTTTTTCTCTCTCGATCTTTTCTAAATCTTGGCAATTTTTGCTATAGGAATCGGATAGGATTTGAATTGTTCCTTCTTCTGATAAAATCTTGTCCTTTAAAGAATTTATCTGGGTTTCATATTGGGTTAAAGTTATAAGGATATCTTGCCTCTCTTGAGACTTAAGTGAAATTTTATTCTGATCCTCTTCTAATCCATTCTCTAAATCTTTGGCTTGGGATTCTTTGATATTGATGGCCCCTTGTAATTCAGATTCTCTCTTTCTTAAACCCTCCAAATCTCTCTTGGTCTGATCTAATTCTAAGTTTACTAATTCTCTCTCACTGTCTAATTTGGCAATCTCTTCTTCTATTCGATTCTTTTGGCCTTCTAAATTTACTCTCTCAATTTCTATCTTTTGAATTAAGTTTTGAGTGTTCTCTATCTCTTTTTCTATTCTTTCTACTTCTCTTTCTTTCTCTTCCTTTTCTTTGGAGATGATCTTAGAATTTCCTTCAATATCCTTTATCTTTTCCTCCAATTTAGATTCATCTTGATAGACAGGCCTTATCTGACAATTAACTTTGAAGTTAAAATCTAAAAAATTCTTTTTTAGGTCTTCGGAGATCTCTTCTATATTCTCTTCTTTGGTAAGAATCACATTTGAAGAAGATTCTAATCTTTCTTTTAAAAGAATTATTGCTTCTTGCCTTAGAGGTATCTCCTCACATCTCAGTTTCAGTTCTTTTAGAAACTCTTTCTGAGAGATGTATTCCAACCTTTCCCTTTCTAAATCTTCAATCCTCTTAAGAATTGATGAAATCTCAGATTTTTTATCTTCTAATTGAGATTTTCTATTCTTATTTAGACTATACAGCTCTTCTGATTGGCTATTGAAAGAATCTATCTCTTTTACGAGAGAGTTTTTCTTAGCAACAGAATCTAGTCTTTCCTGTTCTATTTTTTCTCTTTCTACCTCTAATCTCTTCTTCCTTGCTAAAAGATTCTGTATCTCAACCCCAATCCCATTTGCTTGATTCTTTAAAGGAGTAACTTCGGTTATTACTTCAAAGATTCTCTTTTTAAATTCTGGAATCTCTCTTTGAGCCTTTTTAATATTCTCTTCTATCTCACTTAAATTTTTCTCTCTATCTTTTAATTGACTATTCCTCTCAGAAAGTAATGATTTTAGATCTTCTATAACCTTGTTCTTTTCTTCTATAGAGAACCTATCTTTAGAGATTCTCTCAGAGACCAATTTTTTATCTTCAGATAATTCTAAAATCCTTTGATTTAACTCCTCTATTCTTTCTTTATTTAA
>DDKR01000048.1 GCA_002340085.1 Candidatus Omnitrophica bacterium UBA2593 | reverse complement strand
TACCTTGCTCGTATACCGCGGGAAGCAATTTGGTCATTCTCAATCACCTCTCATTATAAAATATACTACATTTTCACAACCAAGCCAAGTTTTTAAAGACAACAGAACATTTAAGGTCGTGAAAGATTGTATCCTCGGGGTGTTAGTAGTAGCGGTAATAGGTAAAGTTCTAGCTCTTGCTGTAGCCTTTTTGTCAGGTGACTTCCTTGTTAGTTGTTTAAGATCGATTCTAGAGAAGGAAGTTTTGATGGAAGGTACTGTAAGCTGTTTAGGTTTGGTTACTGGGTTGGTGATGGTAGGTAGGATAAGATCGACTTTTGAATCCAGAGATAGAAGAGTTACTAATAGTGCATTACATAAGCAGGAAGAAAGAATCATCTTTTCTTTCAAACGTGCGTTCTTGGCTTGGTTGGTTTCGATTGGCGCAAGTGGGATACTGATAATAGGGTTGGTACTGTTATTTGCTCCCATTTTAGTTATCCTAAGATGTTTCCTGCCAAAATTTCACTCGCAAGTTATTCAATCATTCCAGAAGTTCTCCAAAAGGATTTGCTTTATTCTTTCTTCTGTGTTCTATTGGAGAGGATTTGCTTCTTGGGTTTGCTCTATTTTCTCTAAAGTCGATGAAAGAGCAATTACTGTTTTCTTGGGGGCTATGATTGTTTCATCTAAATCTGGTAGCTCTCCCGTGGAAATACAAGATGATTCTTCAGAAAGATCTTTAAAAGAAAGGTTATATAGTTTGAGGAAAGGAATTTCTTATGAAGAATTAAAAATTATGGTGAGATCGTTTGAAAAGAGGCCGGAGTTATTAGATAGCTTGAGAGATAAAATTGATGATCCCGGGGTACAGAAAAGATTTTCTCCTGAAGATTTAAAAATAATTAGAGAAGCCTTAGATCCTAAGATTACTAGCAACAAAGTTCGTAAGTTAACCGGTCAGAGTAAAAGAGATTTTCCTCTTTTGTTATGGAGGTATCTGGATTTACCTTTACCTGAATTAGAGGCAGAAAAAGAGATAAAAAGAGGTAAAGTAATAATTATATATTCGCCACACGGAACTGAAAAGGATTTTAAAAATATAAAGGGATATTTAGAAGAAGCACGGTTTGAAGCCGAAAGAAAAAATAAAAGACTCATATTCATAATGGAATATACAGGGATAGATTTTGGGTCAATGAGAAAAGCATATTCGGAATTGAAGAAGATAGAGATAACAGAGATAATGAGCAAAAAAGATTATAAGATACTTGAGAGAAGGTTTAAGAAAGTAGAAGAGAAAAGTAAAGAACAATTTGGTGAATTTGAAAGAGGCAGGATACCAGATCTCGAAATAACTTCATCACTATATTTTGAATTTTTGAGGATGTTATATGGTTATTTGGTTGAACATAAGATAAAGACAGTTCCTGAAGATACAAGTTTGCAGATATGGATAGATACCTATAAGGCAGATCAACTTTTTATTGAAGTAGGAGACCTTTTTACATCAAATTTAGAAGAATATTTAAAGACGATTAGGACTTATGTAGAAGTAAGATATAATTCTGATGTAGAACGTGATAGGCTTTTGAGTAGACAGATAGTTAATTTAATGAAGAGATATCCAGGAGCTTATATTTTAACTTTAAGGGGTTTAGTTCATTTTAAAATGCATGAAGAGTTAATTGGTAAGGGTAATTATGAGGTAAAGTCTTATCTACCTTCTTTTGATCTTACTGATTTATCTCCTCCCGATGAGGTGATAATAAGAAGGATGACTAATCAATCTCTTCCTCTAAATGCAGAAGAAGAGTTGCTTTTAAAGATGGTTCCTGAGCGTGAACTAAAGAGTAAGATTAGCGAATTAGAAAGGGATTCTTTACTTGTATGCAAGATTGCTCGTCGAATAATAGATAGATTGAATGTAGAAGATATTTCTGTTTTGGCTCAGATAAGAGGAATTGGCCAGAAGGAGTCTATCTGTCGATGGTTATTGGAGAATGGAAAAATCAGAGAAGAAGAGATACGATATTTTAAATCTCTAAATAAGCGAGGTTCTTCGCCTGTACAGAGATGTAAACAAAACATATATAGAGATGATGAGTTTTGTTATGATCAAGTCAGCACACTTCCCTTAGAAATCCGGGAGTTGGTTGAGAAAATTATTAGAATCTGGCAGCGTATAGAAGTTCAACAACAAATAAAACAGATGCTCGATACACTTGATTGTATAGAGCCAGGACAAATAGGATTATTTTTGGAAGAAAGAAGAGGAAAATATTTGGTTAGAGCAATTTTAGATTACCCAGAAGGAAATTATCTTGCTAAATTGACAATTGTGGGTAAGAAAGATTATTGCTGTAGTTTAGAAGAAGAAGAGTTTCGTAAAGCAGGAAGAGTTCCTGAAGGTTGCAAGACAGAGACATTTAGTATTGAAATGAAGAGGGGTTTCTCAAAGATAAAAAGTTTAAAGACTGATATTTTTGTTTTACCTCAGTTGAAAGGGAGAAAGAAGATATTGTTGCTTAAATTCTTAGCAGGGTATGGATATAAACCTGAAAATTTTATTTGGGAAGCAGGAGGAGAAATATTCTTTGATCCAAAGGGTAATAGAACCAAGATCAGGGGTTGTTGTAGGATTTTTTGTATTAATAAAAAAGGCAAATTAATGAGAAGTGAGTGTGAGTGTATTTTGGGGTTTTTTAACCTGAGTGATGTTGAATATATTAGTGATTTCCATATTCACGTTATTCAGATGGGGGAGGAAAGATATAGATTTGATACTCTTCTTTCTCCTGGTGACATCGAGTATATGCTTGGAGCGAAAGATACACATCTCAAAGAGATAGTTTTAACTATAGAGGAAGGAGCTAAGATTTTTGTTCCTAAGCCAGATTTAAGATCTATTAATATTAAAGAACTAGAGATTTTATGGCCTTCTGACCCAAAACAAGCAAGAAATAAAACAGCATTCCTTAACTACTTCAAGGTCTTAAAAAAATATTTCTTTATCATTGAACTTAAACCAATCCCTTCTCAAGAAATAGAAAGATTAGCAAAGAAGCTCTATAGAGAATATGTAAGTTGTAAGGGATCTTTACCTGAAAGAGTTATTACTATATTCAGTGAGGCTTTAGCTAAGGGTGAAGTCGGAGCCGATGATTTAAAAGAACAACTTAAAATCCTAAAAGAATATGGAAGGGATTTTTTGACTGAATTAGAGGCAGAGCTAGTAGTTATTCAAGCTACAGTTATTTCTCTTTATAGGGAGGGATGTCAGGAGTTAGCCACCGCACTCTATCAAAAGTACATAAAACCTAAAGGCCGGCTACCTTTAAAGACAAATATTGCAATATTAGCTGAAGCGTTATTTAAAGGATGGGTATCTCCTTCTGAGTTAGAAGAAAAACTAAGAGTACTTAGAGAATCTCTCAGGCCTCAAGGTGGCAATATTTTGATGTTTAGAGCAATACCAAAGTACATCATTGGAACGATACTAGATGAATCTTTACAAAAGATTCCTGAAGAGTCATCAGGGAACGCAATTGAAGAAAGGATTTCTTTGAAAGAAACAATACAACTGCGATTTTTGCTTTATAGACGCCTGAAAAAGTGGGGAAGGAAGAATTTGGAAGATAGTTTTCGATATAAGATAGCCTTGGAGCAAGCTCAACCATTGACTGCGGATGAGAAAAAGGTAGTAAGTGAGACAAATAAAATTTTGAAAGATTGCATCTCCTCTTTTAACCTAAAATACCGTTCTTTGTTTGCTCCTGGTTGTCTCAACTTTATCCCTTATAAAGTTCTTAGAAGGGTTCTTGGTTTTGTGAATGTACCTGAGGAGGTAATATACGTGGGAAAACTTTGGTCCAAAGGGGTAAAAGTTATAGTGAGAAAAGGGTTAGAGGAGATTTTATTGAAAGTGATACTTATCCATGCAGGTTTACATCTAAACTGCGCTTATTCTCACTATAGATCTGGTTTATATCTTTCTGGTGAAGGAAAAAAATTTGATGAAGGAATAACTGAGTATCTGACAAGCATCTTGATGGAATTAAAAGGGTTAGATAAAGTCTTCTGTGATATTTATAAGGCTCGAGGTATTGCAGCGGGCTATAAAGAGGAAGTAAAGGCAATTAGATACCTAGCTAAATTGACAGGAAGAGAGCCGATAGAAACAACGTACCTATTAGGTAATTGGAAACCACTTGAGCAAGCGGTAGGAGGAAGAGAGGTCTTAGATTTATTGGTTGAGTCCTTAGATGTATTTGAGACTGGAGAGAAATTCAAAAGATTCGAAGAGATTTTAGAAAATCGCTTCTCTAAGGAATATCTGGTTAAAGTAAGAGCAGAAATAGAGATAAAGAAACAATTAGAGGAATTAGATAGATTACTAAAAAAAGTGGAGGGATTTAAGAGATTTAAGGATTATTATCTTCCAATGATGGAAAGGATAAAGACTTTAAAGAAAGACTTGAGGAGTAAATTGGTTGCTTTAGGCCGTAATATGGGTAAACATGGAAAAGCTAGTAGTGGATTAGAGACAATTAAGGATGGTTTAAATTTAGGAGTGGTCAAGAAAGGAGTAAAAGAAGTAAGAAAATTGATATTTCAGAAAAGAGAGTATGAGGAAGCTTTAAGGAAATTGAAGGAGATTATTAACGAGATTGGCTTTGAGAGATTAAAAAGTGGAGAAAAAGATTTTTCTTCTTTGCGAGGTCAAATAGTCAAATCTCTTACTGTACTT
Source organism: Candidatus Omnitrophica bacterium UBA2593 (assembly GCA_002340085.1). Lineage (GTDB taxonomy): Bacteria > Omnitrophota > Gorgyraeia > Gygaellales > UBA2593 > UBA2593. The sequence goes on along the minus strand of DDKR01000048.1, from coordinate 10,264 downwards.
TGGAAGATTTGTAAGAACAGGTTATCTGCTGAACTGATCATTAAAGGGGTTAGAGAAGAACAAAAAGATAAACCAGGAAGCCATAAATCTACCAATAGTCCACTAGATAGACAAGAGAACTTTCTTTCAGAGCCAAGATATACAGTTGCAGATCAAGAAATATTTCAAAGAGTACTTGCTAACAATTTTGATCTTTTTAAAGGAGGCTTTGGTAGTGAACATGGACATCTAGTAGTTGGATCACAAAATGAACCTTGTATATTCCAGCCTGAATTTGGGGAGTATGGGAGGTCAGATGTTATGACTCCAGTATTTACAGATGGTTCTGTTAAAGGAAGACTGCTTCCTGTTTCATCTCCGATTTTTACAACTAAGGAGTTAGAGAAGATCCTTTATGACTATCTAGCCGGTAATTTGAAGAAAGTTTCTTTACCGGAGATAAAGAAACGAGGATTAAATGAAAAGATTGAGTTACTCGATGCTACTAACTTCAAAGAAAGAAGTTTAGAGGAGTCTATTCTTAGGCTTCCTGATACAGACAAGATAATCCTAGATGTTACTCAGAATAGAATAGGGATTGTTTCTTTAGAGAAGACCTTTCCTGTAATTGGTGCTACAAAGAATCTAAAGGATTGTATAGGAATTGTTCTGCAAGGCTGGCAGGAGGATTCTTCTTCTCAAGAGAAGAAAGAGGTACTTGTAATTGGTCATTTTGCCCCAGATGTGTACACCGAAAAGATCAGAGAGGTTTTAGAATCCTTAGGTCTTTCTCATCCTAAAGGAGTAATTAGCTATGATAAAAGTTGTGGCATCAAGAGAAGTCTTCTTCTTTCCTTACTTCCCAAAGAATATCAAAAATCTATCCATTTTGAGAAAAGAAATTTCAGAATGAGAGTAATAAAGCGAAGAGGTATAGCTAATCATATGGTATTGTGGACTCCTCGCCAGGGGGTTTTAGTTGCAGATGCAAATAATATCATTCACCTTAGAATCGCCCAGCACTACTCATCGAAACTAAAGCGTTTCTTTATAATTCGAGCGAAAGAGAAGATATTTTCTAATTATTACTCCCAAAAGGACTTATCTATATTCAGAGAAAAAGATATCACTAATAGGATAGAGGAGATTTTATCTAACAAAGGTATGAATGTTTTTATTGTCGAATTATTAAAAGACTCGATTAATAAAGAGCTATTACCCAAGCTAATAAAAGCAGTAAAGACACTTCCTATCCTTTTACGCTTAGAGATGGCTCGCAATATAGCTTTACATAAGTCTTTTTTGCCATCTTGTCTATTATTTGGTCTTAGTCACCGGGAAAAAGACAAGGTTGAGAAGGCATTTGGTGAGTTGATAAGAGATAAATGGGTAGAACTGAAGAAAGAGGCAGATGATACATTTGCTCTTATAATGAGTCTGGTAAGCAAAGAACAACTTGCTGAATGGGTGAGGCGAAAGAAATACAGTGCTGCCTTGGCTCAGTTAGGGAGGATAAAAGTAAGAGACTTTAAAATTAGGGCAGAAAACAAAAAGAGTAGTGGATCGTCTTTACTATCCTTTTCTCTTTCTATGGTTGGTGTCTTAAATGTATTTTTGGTTCAAGGTTCCTTTGAATCTTTATTTTTTGCTTGGTTGGCTTCGATTGGCGCAAGTGGTGCGTTACCGATACTACTACTACCATCATTATTCACCTTTACTTTAGCTATATTAAGTTATCTCTTATCAAAACATTACCTTCCTAATCTTCTTCAAGTTATTAAAGAATCCTTCCTCCAGAAAAGAGAGTTAGCTGATTTTGTCATCTTAGGAGCAGGAAGTTTAACTGGGTCTATTTTGGTTTTATCAGGGATTTTTGGGCAATTCAGGGTAAATAGTCCATTGAGTTGGTTTGATTCAATGGGTGGGTTGAGTCTGTTAGGTGGGTTATGCTGGTTTGGTTCAATAAAAGTAGAGAACTCTAAGATAGACCGTATTATGGAAGAGGTATTGGAAGAATTCCGAAAGAAAGGGATGGAGATAAGAGAGAATGGTGAAGTGAAAGAAAGGAAGAGATTAAGTAAAGATACCATTGATCAGATCAGAAATGAAATTGAGATATGGCGAGGTAAGAGGTCTCTTTCTGAATTTGGTTTGAGTAAATGGAGGTGGAAGTACTGTTTAGATGAGACTAAAGAAGTATTGGTTGAGATGCTCTGGCGGTTATTAGGGAAAAGATCAAGAACAGATCTCCTGGTTTCTGACTTCTTCCGTACTTCAAAGAAAGTTCTTGGGAAAGAACTTGGTTCCATTTTGGTCTTTTACAAAAATATCAAAAATCTTAAAAGAGAAAGAGATGCTCTTGAAGAAATTATTAAGAATGGTTTTCACACACCTATACCCAATGATTCCCAGATAGAGGGAATAATGAGTTTTCAAAAATATAGACCAGATATTAAATTAGATGATGTAAAAAGATCTTTGTATTGCTGGCCAGAAGAAACAACAGAAATCTTAAAGAAATTAGCAGAAGAAGAGACCGAAAGAGAAGAAAATCCTTATGCAAGAGGTTACTATGTTGTACTCATAGATTATTCTTTGACTCATAATCCAGAATTAAATAGAAAAAAATTCTGTCAAATTCTTGAAAAATACCTTAGAGAAAGTAGAGCTCTTTTTGTAAAGTTGGCAAGTTATGATGCTTTGGAGAAGAGAGATCTTATTCCTAAGGAAGAACTGAGTAAAATTATCACACCACCTTTACGGTCTCTTGAGGAACTCTTTGAATTAGCTCAGAAAAAAAGACTCCTTTTAGATGAAGAGACTATATTCTTCTGGAATCTTGAGAGACAAAGAGAAGAAGAAAAGGATAGACTTTGGGAAGAATTTATTGCCAAATATATTTCAAGGCAGAAAATTTCTCTGGAAATAGAAAGAGATCCTTTTCTTGAGCTGATGAAGACCTTTGATTGGAGATTGGGCAAGAGATTTTCTTCACAGCTTTCAAGGAGGAAGCAATTTGTTATACAGGATTATTGGAGAAAAATAGATGTCATCAGTCGAGCCCAGTCAAGAAAAGTCAAAGAATATAAAGAGACTGAGGTGAATTTAACCCAGCTCCTACAAAGAGACCCCCGAGATGAAGAGATTGCTCAAAAAACGGGTATTACTTTAGAAAAATTAAGGGAGATAAAGAGATGGCAGGTAGCTAGAAGGATTGGTTTCTTGGAGGCAGAAAGAGTAAGATCAGAACTAGATATTGAGGCGAGTATAGTAGAACGTGAGGAAGTTTTAGAAAAGATTAAAAAATTAGAGCCTTGTCTTTCTCCTGAAGAAAAGATAGTACTCACCTCACGTTTTATAGAAGAAAAAAAGGTAAAAGATATAGCGCCTATTTTGGGTGTTACTCCATCTAGGATAAGCCAACATATTACCAACATATTTAGAAAAGCAGAAGGATTAAGTCTTGTTCCTTCTAAAACTGCAAAGATTGTTAAGATGGCCGAGCTTTATTTTCTTGGAGGAAGGAATATGGGAGAAATTAGGAGGAGCTACAAAATGAAGTCTGAACAGAGCGTACACTATAATATCAAAAGATTTTTAAGAATGCTTTTGGGGATGGAGACAACACCTCTACAAGTCAAGGAACTTTTGGAAAGAAAAAAATACTCGCCTTCGATGATAAAAGAGGAGATTAAAAGAGATAGTTCCTTGAAGAGAAAATTTGAGGAACTCTTTGAAAATTTTCCCATTTTACCTCCTTTAACTGAAAGGCTCAAATCTGCTTTAAGATTCTATTTTGGTTTTGAAGATAATAATACCCATTCTACAAAAGAAGCGACGTCTCGTTATTATCTTGACTGTCAGACTTTAACGACTCTGATTAATAAAATAAAGGAGAGATTTCTCTCTCCTGAGTTGAAAGAAGCACTCAAAAAATATACCTTACCTTCTCCCTTTAAAAAAGGTAAATCGATTAAAGAATATTTCTCTCCTTCTCAACTAAAAGAGCTTGAGAAATTGATAGATGAATCTTTCTCTTATCAGAGCCAAAGGAGTACTGTTACTACAAGCCCCCTTTTAGAACGAAGTTTAAACTTAAGTTGTTTAGGGCTGATTCTAGGTGAGGTTTTAACAAGAAGTACGGAAAGTTGGTTAGGTTTGGTTACTGGGTTGGTGATGGCAAGCAAAATAAGATTAGTCTCTGGATCTCAAGGAATTGTTAGTAGCACATTGGAAGTTAGCCGAAATTGGAGGTTGGCCATTATAGAAAACAAGTGCAATAGTCCAATTCTGAACAAAGGTAACCCCACAAGTAAGGACTTAGACCCTGAAATTAGGAGGTTGAGGGAGATAATCTTATCCCTAGAAGAGACAGAGGTAGTCTCAGAAATAATTAAAAAAAGTAATTATACTTCTAAAGAGTTGGGGAAAATCAAAGACGATGAAGAGAGAGCTATTGTAGAGATACTCTTGGAGAAACTAAGGGATGAACATTTTATAAACATTCAGAGAATCAAAGTAGTTACTGACTCAGAGATTTTACCTCAGGGTTCTCTCTGCTTCCAATATCACAAAAAAGATATCTATGTTTTTATAGATAAAGAAGGAGATTTAGTGATTCCTTTTAGATTATGGGAGAAGTTTTATGCCTCTCAGAGGGATGTGTCTGGATCTTATGAATTTATCCCTGATGCTTATATCCGGACTATATTAGAACAACTCATTATCTTAGGATATGCATCTCGCAATGGCGATACGATGGAGGAAATTCAGGAAGAATTAAAGTTTAATAAAGGTCTTATTATAAAAGAAAATGCTCAGCGTATATGTTGGTTGAGTGCCTTTCTTGAGATCCAAGATTTACTAAAAGATAAAAACAGGTCTTTAACTAAAGATATTGTGCGTTATTATGTTGTTTTTCTGAGGGAATCCGTGGCTGAGGGAAGGTTCGATAAAGAACGTTTTACCCAGAGATTAAAGACTAAATTAAAGGAGGATTTTTTTAGGAGGGGTAAGGAGGTAGTGGTTGACCTAAGAGAGGTTGACCCCTATCATTCCATGGAGGAATTTGGTAAGGAAGATTTTATTAGAGGAGGACCTTTAGGAGGAGAAGTTGCTAAGTCAACTGTAAAAGATATCATTGCCTCTTTTAAGGATAAAGAGATCCAAAACTGGAATAGACAAGAGTTAACTGCTTTTGATTTGGTCCGTCGTGGTATAGAATGGGTAATAGAATGGGAATATCCTCTAGGAACTGGCTTTGGATGGAAAGGATTAGTAGAGACAAAGATAAAGTTTATCTTAGTATTTCCTAAGGAAGGAGAACCTTGTTTATATTTTGGCGAAGATCTTAATTATAAGGAGATAAAAAAAGCTAAAATAACTCCTTTTAAACTAGAGATTCTTGGCGATCCGGACCAACCCAAATCTCTTAAAAAAGATTTTGTAGTTACACTTGAAGACGGTAAGAAAATAGGTTTAAAAGGGTTTTTAGAGAAAAATTTACCTTACCGCAGCCATAAATCTCTTGGGCAGAAAGGAAAATTTGCCGTAGAACACAGTGGATATGTATTTAAGCATAAAAAGAAACGAGAGTTTAAACTTTTTTCAACTCTTTCCAGAGTAAAAACCATAATTGGCACAAATGGGGTTATCGTTGGATATTCATGTAGCGAGAAATCACTGATATCGGAAATAGAAGAGCTAAAAAAAGATCCTAATTTTGCTCTTCTTTATGAATATCATTATCATCCTACATTTATTCGGCCAATTGTTTCTCCCCGAGATATTATTGAGTCTATGGGGTATAGATTTGTCCGTACGTTTGGACAAGAATCCCCTTATTCAAAGTTGATTATTAACTTTAGAAGAGAGGGGAAACTATATATACCTCGGCCTCAACTAAATTGGCGAAGAGCATTTTTTAAGTTGAAGGTGTATGGGAAAATCTTTTCAATTATTCCACAAAATTCAGAGAGTTTAGATGAATGGGAAAGAGAGTTAAGCAACTATTTTGATATCTTCAAGATCAAATTTAATTTAGATGCTAGCATTAGTGAGTTTGAAAGGAAGAGTTTTTCTCCTACCTCACCGGTGAGGAATTTATTTGTAGCTTTTTCTTCCCCAAGCTCTGTAAAGCATCTTGTTAATTTTTGGCTGTCTTTTAAAACTCCCCCTGTTTTAAGTCAACAAGAAAATGAAAATGGGATAACTAAATCCACCGCCTCCCCGGTGGGAAAAACCATTGCTGGCTTGCTTCTGATTAAAAACGCCTCATCTAATAACAACATACGCACTGAAATACAAAAGGCAGCGAGCAAAAAAGTTTTAATAAAAGAATTCTATGGTAAATATTCGAAGGAGAATGAAGAAGATTATATTAAATCATTAGAAGGAACAGGCATTGCAGAAGAGCATTATCTTGCTAAGGTGGAGCCTACAGAGAGATATAATGAATTCTTTACCGATAGAATATGCCATAGCTCAGATATGATGCAATGTGCAGAGTACAGAGAGAAAATATTAGTAAGTTGGCTGAATAATTTAAGTTCTTTAGAAAACAAGGTGGTAGTGGGTTATCGAAGCGGATATTATCCGTTTTTTGAAATCAAAACAGCAAAATTAGGCGCAAAGGCATACTTGGTTGAGCCTCGCAATATAGATGTAGTAGAAAAGATTTATAGAGGAAAGAAATTTAGAGGACAAGATTGTGTCAATGCAGGAGAGAAATTAAGACAGATATCACCACTTAGTACTACACTAGAAAAATATACAGAGCAATTATTAAAGAAGCCACTCAATGAACTTATAGAACTTCGGACGCGGTTAAAATTAAATATTTCAGAAAAGTTGTGGAATAACTTAACCTTAGAAGAAAAAACCTATTATATTCTCAAGTGGATAAGAGACAATCCCACTTTTTCTTTAGATGCAGAGAGGTATTTTAGAGGGATTGCATCTTATGAAGAAGAGAAAAAATTACTTACCGATGATATAGATTATTCAAGGTGTGTATATTGGTCTTTAGACAATACGGAACGCTTACCATTCATAATTGAATACTTGCAAATTGCTGGACAGAATTCTCTAAGAGAAGAAGTGAAGTGTGCTGCAATGCAACTTTTAAGAGAAAGAAATTACCAGAGTTTAACTGAAGAGCAAAGATTCTCCTATATTCTCTGGGATCTGTTTGGTCATTTAGTAATCTCGCCATTCTATCGCGGAAGAGGAGAAGAAGAGGAAGAGGAAGAGAGAATCGAAAGGCAAATAAATGCTAAATTAAAAGAAATATTTTATCCTGGCGATAAAAAAGAGGAGAAAAGAATTAGAGATAATATAAGCGTTAATTACGATAAGGAAATATTAGATACAGAATTAAAGGAAAATTCAGTAGATGTAATATTCTGTAGGGGATTAGATGATATTGAAGATACGGTGAAGTTCACTCTGGGAGTACAAAAGGTATTAAAGCCCAGTGGCTATTTTATTGGATATATCATGCGAAGACAAGACAAAATAGATTTTCACAGCTGGAGAAGAGGATTTAATTCATTGTCATCCCTTAAAAATGTCCTCTTAGGGATGGGATTCTCTGATGAAAATATCCTCATTATTGAAGGAGAGACGCGTGTTGTTGATTCAACAGAGTATCTGTATCTATTTTTTGCAAAGAAATCAGATTATCCAGAGAAAAAGATTCACCCATTAGGTGGATTTTTGGAGAGTGATTCCTTAACTACTTATATTAAAGGCATGTCTTCACAATTGCTTCTAAAAGATAGAGGGATTTTAGAGGATTTCTTTCCTAGGAAGACGAAAGAAGAAACAAGCAAAGAAAGAAGAGACATTTCCTTGAGTGAGCTTTCTCAAGAACTCAATAGTCTTATGAAGTCAGACTACAATTTATATAGGCAAACAATCGAAATTCTGTCTTTCCTTATATTTGAAAATAATACTGTTCTTTTAGATGAGGAAATCTTAAAGGCATTGAAGGATGAGAGGACCAACATAGATAACCTGTTTAGGTATTTAACCTTTAAATTTAAAACATTCTTTGATTTGAAACAGGCGATAGAACGATTAGACATAAAACAAAAAGAAGCACTTAAACCCTTGATGGAAAAAATAGAATACTATTACTCAATGAGAGAGAAAATTCGGCTTTTATTATTAGATTTAAGTAAATATCTTAACAACGTTAATTTCATATTGCCAACAACTGAGATTGAAAACTCTATTATTGCTCGTGCACAAATATTAGGCCAAACTACATTGAGAGAAGACATAGAAGGATTTATTAATTTGATTAATAATCCTAAGTTATCTTTTAAAGAAAAAGAGCAACTTATATTACCGGCACAAAAAAGACTCTACGAATATTTTAAAAAATATAACTTCTTCTTTTATGTTATTTATGAATTGAATCCTGCACCTTACAGTGGGGATGTCTACGGAGATAGGCCTCTGGAAAATAAGGCTTATGAGTTGATCAGTGCTATAGGAGAGTATTTTAATGTAAGTATTATTGAATTTGCGGAAGAGAAATATAGCAGTGAAGAAGTATATCGTGATATTCTCGCAGATGGAGAAACTACCTTAGGTAAGTTTTTACAGCAGGAAAATGAGAGGGATAGATATGTAGTATTTATTGATACTTTAGAGAGAATACTCAAGGAAACTAAAGAACAGCCAGAATTCTGGCTAGAATTTATACAGAAGCAATGGGGGCAATCTACAAAATACGCTATTATAGATGAGTTTAGCTTCAATACCGCAATTCATGAGATTGCTCATAAGAAATTTTTAAATCAAAAGCTAGAAGATTTAACGGTTTTTCTTATAGAATTAGCCTATGGCGGAACGCCGTTTCATACTCTTTTTGTGATAGTTACTGTTTTGAGAGAAATGTTTAAAGAAGAATTAAGCTCAAAGCGCTATAAGGCAACAATGATTTTAGTTGCTAAATACTTGGAATATATTTTGAATAAAAAAGAGATACCTGAAGACCTTAAGGATAAGATACATAAATTATTGTTTAAGGAAGATAAATTAGAACTTAATGAGATAGAAGCTACAAGAAATATAGCTTTTATTATTAAGGTATTATGCTTACTCTCGGAAGAAGAAATTAAGAGTGTCGCCGTAAAGTTACTGGAGGATGAATTTAATTTTAAATTACAGACTCCTCCTAAGAGACTGACATTAAAATTGGCAGATTTTTTTAAAGAAGAAAAGCCTCGGGAGATTGTTGAAGTAGCAGAAAAATTAGCTTGTTCCAAAAACAAGGGTTTCATCTCGCAACCATTCTATCAAGGAAAGGCGTTATTGGGGTTTGCTAGACTTGCTGAAGAGGAAGCAGATAAATCAAAGACTATTCAACTGCTTCAAAACGCAGAAGCCATATTAGGTTCAAAAGTATTCTTTGTTTTTGATGAGATAATTCTCTTGAAATCAAAATTGGGTTTAGATATGGAAGCACTAAATCTATTGAATACATTGGAAGAGTTACTTTTAAATAAAGAGCTTGAGAAATTTTCACCCCAAAGAGTAACTTTTCTTCTAAAGATTTTATTTGAGAAGGCAAAGATAAACCAAAAGTTAGCAGATGAAGATTTAAGAAAAGAGGTTCTCGACCTTTTAAATAAAATTCAGGTTTTTGTCAAAGAAGAAAGTCCAAATTTTAGTTATGAACACTTAAATGATATAGCCTTAGTCAAGTACCAATTAGGTTTAAAAGAAGAAGCTAGGCAGATATTGTGTGAGGTATTAAAAAAAGAAGTGTGGAATATAGAGCAAGCGAGACAGTTAAAGAGAGCAACATTAATTAAAATTAGCATAGGTTTTAAAGAGGAAGGAGAGAGAGATTTAGAAATTTTAGTAGAAAGAAGTAGAAAAGAACCTTATAAGTTTAGAGGCGGATCATTTACTGCCACCTCGCCGGTGGATTCGTCTATTGGTGCATCTGTTTACCGGCTCAACCACACAGGTTTAACCAAGGAATTTGCCGCCACTTCGCCGATTTATCCCTTTATTCCTACTGCAGAAGATTTTCTTTCTGCAAGTTCCTGTTTTACAGAGGGTTATGGCACTGCTACCTCGCCGGTTGAATCTGTTGGTTGGGTAATGAGAGAATTGTTTAAAGGCAATCCTTCTAAATCCCGAGATAGACCTGGGAAGTTGGATAAGATTTTCGCTTGGGTTATCTTTACTATTATTCTTACATTCATTCCTTCCCCATTTAGTTATCCACAAATACATAACTATACTTTTCTCTCCAAACCCGCTG
>DDKR01000047.1 GCA_002340085.1 Candidatus Omnitrophica bacterium UBA2593 | reverse complement strand
ATGGATATACCTGCTAATGTTGCATATTCAAACCCTAAACCCTTTAAATCATCTAATAACTCGATTGCTTTAGCATGACCAAATCTCTTATAGCATTCTGTAATTATATCTTGAACATTATTCTTATTTATCTCTTTATTTACGAAGCCGAGTTCTTTAGGTAAGACCTCATTGAATATGACTCTTCCGGCAGATGTCTCAATTATAGATTTTTGCTCAATACATCTCTTACTCTCCAAATCAAAGACTCTTTCTATCATCAATCTTATCTTTGAATGTAAATCTATGATTTTCTCCTCATAGGCGATTATTACTTCCTGAGGATTAAAAAACATCTTACCTTCACCTTTTCCAGCCGGCTTTAATTTTGTAAGATAGGAGAATCCTAAGACCATATCTTGGGTAGAAGTTACAATTGGACCTCCATGTGCAGGAGAAAATATGTTGTTTGTAGATAACATTAAGACCTTGGCTTCAGTCTGGGCTTCTAAAGATAGAGGAACATGAACAGCCATCTGATCTCCATCAAAATCTGCATTAAAGGCAGTGCATACCAAAGGATGTATCCTTATAGACTTTCCCTCTACTAAGACAGGTTGGAATGCTTGAATACTCAATCTATGTAAGGTTGGAGCTCTATTTAAAAGAATAGGATGATCCTTAATTACTTCATCTAAAATATCGAAGACCTCGATCTTTGCCCGTGCTATCATCCTCTTTGCACCCTTTGGGCTATGGACGAATCCCTTCTCTCTCAATCTCTTGGTGATAAATGGTGAAAAAAGCTCTAAAGCTATGTCTTTGGATATTCCACATTGATTTAATTTTAGTTCTGGACCTACGACGATAACTGAACGACCTGAATAATCTACCCTCTTTCCCAAAAGGTTCTGTCGGAATCTTCCTTGTTTTCCTTTGAGCATGTCAGCTAAGGATTTTAGAGGTCGGTTATTTGCACCTAAGACTGGTCTTCCATGGCGACCATTGTCTAGTAAAGCATCGACTGCTTCTTGTAACATCCTTTTTTCATTTCGGATGATGATATCAGGAGCATTCAATTCTAAGAGTTTCTTTAATCGGTTATTTCGGTTTATTACTCTTCGGTAAAGATCATTGAGATCTGAAGAGGCGAATCTACCTCCATCTAAAGGAACTAAAGGTCTTAGATCTGGAGGAATTACAGGTATTACTTCTAAGATCATCCATTCAGGCTTGTTAGTCGACTTTCTAAAATCTTCTGCAAGTTTTAAGGTCCTTAAAATACGGCGGATACTTTCAGTCTCTTTTGATCTCTCCAGATCTTTCCTTAAATCTTTACAAAACTCATCTAAATCGAGTTCTTTTAAAAGATCTCTGATTGCTTCTGCTCCTATCTTTGCTCTAAAATTTGAACCATATTTGGATGTTATCTCTCTATATCTATCTTCAGAGAGTAAGTCTTTCTTCTTTAAAGGAGTATCTCCTGGATCTATAGTGATATACTCTTCATAATAGATAACCTTTTCTAATTCTCTCAGACTCAAACCCAAAAGAGCAGAGAATCTTGAAGGAACTGCTTTAAAGAACCAAACATGGGTACAAGGAGAAGTAAGTTCAATGTGACCCATCCTCTCACGCCTCACTGAAGATCTATCTACAGTTACACCACAACGATCACAAGTCACTCCTTTAAATTTGGCTCCTTTATATTTTCCACAGTTGCATTCACAATCACGTACTGGTCCAAATATCCTCTCGCAAAATAAACCATCCTTCTCAGGTTTTAAGGTCCGGTAATTTATCGTCTCAGCTTTTTTGACTTCACCTTTTGACCAGGATTTAATTACCTGAGGGGAGGCAATCTTTATAGAGATAGAATCAAAGTGAATGATCTCTTCTGCCATTATTCTCTCTCTTTATTCTTTTCTGTTCTTACATCTAAACAGAGTCCCTGTAACTCCTTTATCAAGACATGGAAAGATTCTGGTATTCCTGGAGTCAGTCTTTGTTCTCCTTTTACAATCTGCTCATAGATTCTGGCCCTTCCTACAACATCATCTGATTTTACTGTGAGCATCTCCTGTAAGGAATAAGCTGCTCCATATGCTTCTAAGGCCCAAACTTCCATCTCACCAAAGCGTTGGCCTCCAAACTGAGCTTTACCTCCTAAAGGTTGTTGGGTAACTAAAGAATAGGGTCCAATAGATCTTGCATGGATCTTTTCTTCAACTAGATGGATCAATTTCATCATATAGATATAACCTACAGTTACTTTTTCCTTAAATGGTTCTCCAATATAGCCATCGTAGAGAGTAACTTTACCATCTTCGGGTAGATTCACTCTTCTCAACATCTCCTTAATTTCAGATTCCTTTGCTCCATCAAATACAGGACAGGAGAATCTTAAACCTAAGACTTTAGCTGCCCATCCTAAATGGGTCTCCAAAATTTGACCCACATTCATCCTTGAGGGAACACCCAAAGGATTTAAGACGATTTCAATAGGAGTACCGTCTTCTAAATAAGGCATATCTTCTTCAGGTAGAATTTTGGCTATGACTCCTTTGTTTCCATGGCGGCCAGCGAGTTTATCTCCTACATTTAATCTTCTCTTCGCAGCTATGTACACAACTACTCTCTTTAAAACCCCTGAAGGCAACTCATCTCCT
>DDKR01000139.1 GCA_002340085.1 Candidatus Omnitrophica bacterium UBA2593 | reverse complement strand
AACCTAAATACGAAAGAACCGAAAAAATTCCACCAACTTTCTATGGAGCGAAAGATCCAGGTGGTATCGACCTCTCTGAAATTGAACTCTTCTTAAAAGACCAAACTTTCGTCTCTTCACTTAACCCAGTAGATCTAAAGATCCTCTTAGCAGCAAAGGCCTTAGAAAAGGATAATTGGGACAGCTTAGCTCTTTTACGGATTCATGAGGTAATTGGTTTGTTAAGAGATGGTATTGTAGAGGATTTCCAAAATAAAGAATTATTACTTAAAGTCTTAGAACAATTAAAGACAAACTTCTTTCTTGATCCTCAAGCCCTCCAATTCTTCTACTTTCTTCAATCCCAAAGACCTCTTTCAGAATTAGAACTTGCCTTTTCTCATTAAAACCTATTAGAACCTATTCCACCCCAGGGGTGGAAAAGCGGTTTTATCTTTACACTCCGGGAGTGTAGAAGGGTCACAAACGATTAATGATCGATGAGAGATGAAGCCTCCTATCAATACATCTAGCATCTTACAACTTTAACTGGCTCTCTTCTTTTACTTTAAAATAATCCTTTGTGCTTCCTCTATTCACAGATATCTCCAAATTCCCAAAACGATCAACATAGCTTTTCTTCTTGAGCCTACCTCTGGATCGACTACAACTAAGAAGAGCATCTTCTTAAGAAAATACCTAAAAGAGCTCTTCAAAAGTCAGTTAGAAGAGAGATTACCCTCACAAGATTCTCTTTATCGTCTCAAATAATCCAGGCAAAATAGAGATATTTGGTTTCTTAGAGGCAACGAGTTCAACTGCCTCACCGAATTTTAATCCCTTTGAACATAGATAGGAAATTACAACTGAAGGTGATCTTCCCATTCCAGCATTACAGAAGACTAGAATCTTATATTTAGAGATATTCCCTCTTATCCAATCGATCGCTTCTCTTAATTTTCCTTCAGGGATAGGTGAGAAATCTCTGAGGGGAACTTTATGATAGAGCTTATCTTGGAGTTCCAAATCCAATTCCTCAGCAACATTTAAGAAAGCAGTAATCTCTGAAGGCAAACTCTTAGCATCAGAAAAATTTCCCACTGCTAAGTTCTCTAAAATAAAGACCATCTTATCTCCTTCTACATCTCTGTTTTGAACGCAAAACTTCTTTATAGAGTTCTTCAACAGTCAAATCCTTGTTCTTCTTTGTAATCTGTGCGATATCTATCTTTTTTATATCGATAGGATATTTTGGTCTTTTACTTGGCTTCATTTTTCTTTATTATACCACCTTCTATTTTTTATTTGTAGTGATTTGCTCAATTACTGTACGGGCTATCTTTGGGCCTAAGATATAGGTAATCTTCTCAAAAGGTGTTTTTCTCAAGGTAGAGATATCTCTAATTCCATTCTCATATAATCTTCTTGCCCTTACTCTTCCAATCTCTCTCAAAGATACTAATTCTAATAATTCTTCTCTTACCCCATAGAGCAACCTCATCCTTAATTTCTTAAAAGATAAATTAAACTCTTTTAATTTCAATAAATTAGAAATCTCTAATAAACAATAGACCAACCAATCAGATATCTCCAATTTCGCATGGAGTTCACCGGGAGTAAAATTGAATCTATTTAAGATCTCATCTTCTGAAATCTCATCACACCAGGCTTCCAAACCCAAAGCAGTCTTCAAAGACCTCAAAAAATCTTCGTATTCATCTTGCCAGTATGAAGGAACTTCGGTTAAAAAATCCTCTCTACATTTGGAGACCTCCTCATTTAAGAAAGGGGTGTCTTTCGGCTTAACTGATAATAAGGGCTGCATTTCATCTGTATCACAGATCATCTGTAAAATGGCTAAATCCTCCAATTCCTTATTTTTTGCTTTCCTCAAGCCACAAACAAAATAAAAGGCAGTTTTTGGGTCCAAATAGAGTTCAGAGATCCTTTTACCCAACCTTGTAGCATAATAGATTCGGTTCTTTTCTAAGATAAATTTCCAGTTTTTTAAGTCTTCTAAGATCTGCTCTAACTTTTCTTCTAAGAGAAATTTATCCTTATATTGAAAACCAAAGAAAGTCTCAGAGTAAAAATCTAATAATGAATCTTTATTTTGACAGAATTTAGAGCTGACCAACGACAAAGTATGCATACGAAGAGCTGTGTCTTGAGCTAATTTCGATTCAATGTTTTCAGGTTCTCCTTTTATGAAGTGTTCCAAATACTCTTCAGATTCTTCCTCAGATTTTGCTAAAATTATAGATTCTCCATACTCATCATACTGGGGCCGGCCTGCACGGCCGGAAAACTGCTTGTATTCTAAGATGGGTATGTAATCAGAGCCTTTCTTTGGATAATATCTCTTTACATCTCTGACTATTACTCGGAAAGCTGGGATATTTATTCCCATCGCAAGTGTCGGAGTTGCTGCAATTACTTTAATTAAACCCTTTCTGAAATTCTCTTCAATTAATCTCTTTTGCTTTCCCAATAGACCTGCATGATGGAAGACAACTCCTCTCTTTAAAACTGAAGCTAATTTCTTACATTGCCTTGTAGGGGTCTCTAAGACATTTAATACTTCTTCAGAAAGAGAATTTAGATCTATCTTTTCTTTAGAAGAGATGAAATCAAATCTTATCAATCTTTCAGTTAAACTCTCTGCAGACTTCCTCGTTGAAACAAAGATTAATATCTGTTTATTCTTCTTTAAAGTGTCTGAGACTATACCTTCGACTTCCGAAGATTCTAAGATGTATTCCTCCTTCTTTAAGAATTTAATCTTTGAATCAAAAGAGACTCCCTCGTATAACTTAACTGGTCTAAAGTCACTCTTCACCAATTTTGCATTTAGCCACAAAGAAAGTTCTAAGGCATTTCTAATGGTTGCCGATAAAGCTAAGATCTGTGCTTTAGGAGCTAATCTCTTTAAGAGTGTTAAGAGTATCTCCAATGTTGGTCCTCTGCCTACATCATTTAAGAGATGGATTTCATCGGCAATGATCAATTTCAAATTCTCTATCCACCCAATACCATGTCTTATCAAAGAATCCATCTTCTCAGAAGTAGCTACAATTAAATCATAATCTTCTAACCAGAAATCTTCTGAATCTAAGTCTCCGACCGAAATTGCTACCTTCAAGAAACCTTTAAAAAACTTTTTATAGTAGTTGTACTTCTCATTTGCTAAGGCAACTAAAGGAACGATGTAGACTATCTTTGGAGGCTTCTTAGATATGTTTTTGATTATAGCTAATGTGGCAACTAAGGTTTTTCCCGAGGCAGTAGGACAAGAAAGAATTAAATTCTGACCCTTAAACAAACCTTTCTTAAGGGCTATCTCTTGAGGTGAAAAGAGATTCTTTATTCTCTCTTCTTTGAATCTTTTTATAAATTCTTTATTGATTCCGAATTTTTTTAATTGCTCTATCTTCATTTTATTATCCTTAAGATCTCACTAATCTCCGAGATTACTCTATAAGGTCTTAATCTTTTAAGTTCTCCCTTTTTAGAAGACCCACCCAAAACAGCGATTGTCTTTATCTTAGCATTCTTTCCTGCTAAAATATCTATTGTCATATCTCCAACAAAGATCGTCTCTTGAGGTGCTACCTTTAATTTCTCCATTATTTTCTCTAAGATTTCAGGATTCGGTTTTATACTCTTTAATCTGTCTGCACATAGAACAAAATCAAAGTATCTATCTATTTTGAATTTTTTTAAGAGAATCTTTGTGAAAATAGTTGGCCTATTTGAGGCAATCGCTAATTTCAAACCTTTATCTTTAAATGATTTTAAGATTTTTTTGACTTTAGGATACAGATGGGAAAATTTAAGCAGTGATTTTTTATGATGCTGGCGGTAAATATCTACCATCTTTTTTAAATCGGATTTCTTGATGAATGGTTTCAAGAGATTCTCATCTCCCCAACCAATTGCTCTCTTTATACTCAAAGAGTCTCTCTTAGAATAACCTAATATCTTCATCGCATAGTTAAAACTTTCTTCAATAGCCTTATAGGCATCTATTAGGGTTCCATCTAAATCAAAGATAACTAACTTATACCTCATTTTGAATATGAAATGGTATTTTTTTCAATTAAGAATTTCTTGCCTAAAAATCTTTCTACAATCCAGATATTTGTTTGTGTATGAAGAGAAAAACTTGAGACCTTTATTTTTCCTCCTGCTAAACCCAAATAGATGATGAGGTTGTCAGCTAAGTGTGAATCTACAGGCGCATCTGAATCTATCTCTCTAATTAATTTTTCAGCAGCCTTCCTTCCAATCTCTTCTGCAGGCTTTCCTTTTTCACCCATTGCATCTGCTCCTAAGATTGCGCTCTTTTGCGTCTCAGCCCATATGACTATTCCTGAACCTAAGGATAAAGCATCTGAATACTCACATAAAATGTTTATAGGACAATTGAATCTTTTCTTTAAAATCTCCAAAGCGGAGTCTTTTTGTCTTTGGCTGACTTTTCTGCCTTTCAATTCCTTGTGGCTGTGGCTTATGCCTTCTATTTTTATGATTTTGCCTTGTTCAGTAAGATTTAGAGGAAAGAGTCTTTTGGTAGGTAAAATTTGAACTTCAATTTCTCCTCCACCCCTTGGATAATACCCTCTCTTTATTAAGTTAAGTCTTATATCTATTCCTATTTTTTTTAAGATAGGGATAATTACTGCTGGATAGTACTCTATAGGTATTGCGGCTTTACCGGTTGTACCCCCTTTTATCCTTGCGGTGATATCTTCAGGAGAGAAAATTGCAACTGGAATTAGAGATTGTAATAGGAGTCCAATTGAACCCGCAGTCTTTATATCAACATTTAAAGACTTAGATCTTATCTCAGAAGGTGAAAACCTGATCTCTCCAGAACCCAAAGAAAAACCCTCGACTTTTGCTTCGGTTATCTCTCTTAAAGTTCTGATAACTGCAAAGTGTTGGGCTTGTAGGCCTGGATTTGGCCTCTTTATTCTGATATTATAGATCCTGACTGGTCTCTTTAAGATACAGGATAGAGCTAAAGATGTTCTTAAGATTTGACCTCCACCTTCTAAATAATCACCCGGAATTTCCAAAAATTCCATCTTTATTCAATCCTTTTAAAGGCCTCTTCTACTAAAAATCTATTCCAATTGTGGTAAATCAATTCTTCCTTCAGTTTTACGAGATCTACATTTTGCCTCTTTTTTTCTTTTAAGAATATAACCAAGATTTCTAAGTTATACTGCTGACCAGAATCCAAGACTATCTTTGGTAGTGGGCCTTCTTTACGATTTAGAATGAAGCAAGCTAAACCGAAGATAAATGGAATCACCAAGATAAAGAGAGAACTTAGAAAGAGATAGGCGGGAGAACGACCAAATAGATAAGAGGAGACACCCCAGAAGGCATCGAAGAGATAATGGGTGATGATTAAGGTGATGATACCATATCTTATAAATGTGAAACCAAGGAGAAACCCTAGTATAGTTACTTCTATTCCTCTGAACCAAACAGGAAAAACAAGGTATTTTGTATGACCAAAGCCCCAGATAAGAGAGGTAAGGATGACTGCTAAGAGCGTACTCTTTAAGTATCTCTTCCCAAAAGTTATCCCAAATACTCTAAATAAAATCTCTTCAGAGAAAGCAGCTTTACTTCCTATAATAAATCCACTTAAAAAAGGCAAATAGGAAGAAGATAACTGGACTAAATATATCCTCTCAGACCAAATACCTAAGTACTTCTGTCCATAATAAAAAAGAATGGCTTGAAACCCTAAAAGTATAGGTGCTATAAGATAAGCTAAGAAGATAGATCTTGTCACTGAACGGCTAAAAAAAGTAGAGCCAACATACTTAGAAAAAGAGAGCTTTACTCTCTCTGGATATACTTCATCCCTTAAAGACTCTGCGGATACTCCCGGTATAATTATTGAAACTGCTACGAATATAAATGAAAAGATGAGTGCTAACAGATGGAGACCTATAAAATAACCAAAGTGAGAACTTGTAGGATAGGAAGATAAGATCTCCTGAAAATCATTAAAATAAGAGATTATCTCGATTATAAAAATAAATATAGCAATAAAAACAAACCATCTCCAACTTAAACGTATGAATTGATCTTCTCTCCGCTTGATGAGTATTACTACTGAAGATACGATCAAAAATATGAGGAATAAAAAGGATATTCCTGAAAGAAAACCACCGATCATCTCTTGGTTTTCTACATATCTTTTAAAATTTTCTGGAATATCGAGGTAGTTTTTATAGAATTGCCTTATCTCATCTCCAGAAACGGTTGCACCCACTAAAAGCTTTGCTCCTCCTTCTTCTATCCACGGAATATAAAGACCCTTTCTCTCCCAAGAGAAACTGTAATCGGTCCTGTTCTCATATTTCTTTATTCTCTCTTCATGAAAGAGGTAATCTCTAAAATCTATATTATAAGTCTCTCTTAAAAATTCTTCAGCTTTTTGTCTTGCTAATTCTTTCTCTTGTGTAGGCCGTTCTTCTGTATCTTCGATAAGATGTCTAAAAAATATAACTTCTCCGGTCTTTGGACTTATCTTTAAAATAAACTCCTCCTTCTGTCTCTCCTTAAAGAACCGCACACTCCAAGAGAAAAGTTCATAATCATATTTTCTAATAAACTCATCTTCTCCTTTAAAGCCGGAGGTCTTCTGTAGGTATTTATCTGCCCAAGACTCTATCCTAAATACAACTGAAGTCAGATAAGTTGAAGTATTTATCTTCTGAGAAGAAAGATAGGTCTTTGCAATATGGAAAGCCTGTCTTCTTCCAACCGACAGATCTATAAAAGAAAAGAAGGGATAATTTATTCTGCACCATACCATCATAAAGACTAAGGCAAGAATAACGAGTAAGATCTGTTCCTTATAGGAAATTCTCATTCTTTCTTTCTTTTAGACTCTAAGTAGTCGGCTAATATCCTTCTATGATCAAAGGCAAATTCTAAATCTTTGATTTCTTCAAGAGAAAATATTACTGAATCTTTGGCATCAGTTGCTGGTTTTGGCTTTCCTTTTGCTTTAGCAATAAATACACAAGATACAGTATGAAACCTTGGATCTCGATCAGGTTCTGAATATGTGCGGAATTGAACCAAATCAAAGATCTCCAAACCTGTCTCTTCTTTTGCTTCTCTAATTACAGCTGATTCTAAGCTCTCACCGTAATCGACAAATCCTCCGGGTAGAGCCCAGCCAAAAGGTGGATTCTTCCTCTGAATAAGAACAATTCCTCCATTTACTTCGATGATTGCATCTACAGTAAGGAATGGCCCAAAAGAGATTTTTTTAGAAATATATTCCAAGTAAGAAAAGACAGTTCTATTAAAAGTATCGAATACCTCATTGTCATATAGAACAAAGATAATTTCCTTTAATTTGCTTTTGGTCTCATGTAAGTGTTTGAAGACCTCCTGAGACATGATCTTTGCTGCAGCTTCATAAGGAAATTTTCCTACCCCACAGCCTAAAGCAGGAAAAGCAACTGAGTTTACTTTTAAGCTTTCAGCAACCTTTAAAGCATTCCTACAAGAATCTCTGATCTTCTTCTCATCGGTTTTAAAATCTACACCCATAGTAGCTGTATGGATAACATATTTGGAAGGAAGCTCTCCTGCAGAGGTATAGATTGCCTCACCTATCTTTATAGGTCCTTTCTTTATTGCTTCTTCTTCAATGAGCTTCCCACCTTTTCTCTTAATTACACCGGCTAAGCCTCCACCCATAATCAACTCATTATTTGCTGGATTTACAATGGCATCGACCTTTAATTCTGTAATATCTGATTGGATAATCTTAATCTCTGTGTCTTTCAAGAACATCTTATCTCCTTTTTTAAGATTTTTTTAGCTACTTCTAATGCCTCTTTCTTTGTCTTAACCTCACCTATAGCTTGTAATTCTTCAACTTTACCTAAAATCTTTCCAAAGAGGGGTGAAGGTGTAAGCTTTAATATCTTTATTAAATCATCTCCGGTTAAGATCCTTGGTAACTTCTTCTCCTTCTTTTTCTTAAAGAATTCTTTAATTAAAACAGAGACTACCTCTTCGTGTTTCTTTCTCTCTTTTTCTTTAGCCTTTGGACCTCGGGTTGCTCTTTGATCGGCAACTGAGACCAAGAGTATACTTACTCCTTCACTTACAGTATCTCTGAAATACCTGAATCTTGCGCGAGGAGTGATCAACCGATTATCAGCCAAATAACCAGGTCTTAGATGCCAGTAGACTATCTTCTTTATCGCATCTTCTTCTTTGACAGAGAGTTTCAATCTTCTACATATATTCTCAGTCAGAATTCGACCTATCCTCTCATGCCCATGGAATATGGTTTTACCTTCTTTTCTTTTTAAGGCATGGGGTTTTCCTATGTCATGCAGAATCGCTCCTAATTTTATCATCTCGTATCTCCTTCTATCTGAAGCTATAATTTCACTGAGATATTCCTTTAGAGTCCTATCTCTTTTTAGTTCTTTTAAGAGAATCTCCAATTGATTCAATGTCTCTAAGGAATGACTCCAGACATCTAAATGGTGATAAGGACCTTGCTCTACTCCTTTCATAATTTTAATCTCAGGAATAATTCTTTCTAATATACCGATCCTGTCCATATCTTTTAGAAAGACAAATGAATTATCTACAGAAAGGATTTTAAATAACTCGTCTCTAATCCTCTCGAAGGCTACAGTTTCTAATCTATTCCTTTGGATCTTAATCTCTCTTAAGGTTCTCTCTTCAATCTTAAATTTGAGTTGGGCTGCTAAGCTAAATGCCCGTACTAACCTCAAAGGGTCCTGAAAGAAGTTTTCTTTGTCTACCATCCGTATCATTCTATTCCTCAAATCCTTTAGGCCTCCGTACGGATCAACAAGGACCAAACTTAGATCTCTTTCTTTTCTTAACTGAGCTGGGTTTACAGCCAAACAATTTATGGTAAAGTCTCTTCTATAGAGATCCTCTTCTATATCCTTTCCTTTGAAATCTGTAAAATCTAAGGTATAGGTTTTCTCCTTTTCTTTTTTGACTATCCTTGCACAGCCAAATTTTCTGTCCAAAATTACTAAAGACCCCTTTATTTTTGAGGAGATGGTCTTTGCTAACTTTATAGCTCCTCCAGATACTGCAAAGTCAAAATCAGTTATAATCTTTTCTCCTAAAAGGATATCCCTTAGAGCACCTCCCACCAAAAAAACCTTAGAATCTTTTTTCTTTATAAAAGAAAATATCTTTTTTAGAAGAGGTATTTCTTTTAAGATTTGGATTGGGCTCATTAAGGATATTTAGATCTTAAGGATATCTATGGAGAGGCTATCTAAATCTAAGATTCCTACAGTTGATCTCTTTGTAAGCCAACCACCACATTCGCCAGGATTTATAAACAAGACTGAGTTATTTTTCCTAATCTTTGATTTATGGGTATGACCAAAGATTACCAGATTACAATTTGTATTTTTTAAATCTAATTTACCAAGCTCGTGGATAAGAACAATTTTTCTTGAATCTCTCTCTATGATTAAAGGAGCCTCTTTTATCCGACCTTCGGATACCTTAAGTAAACCCTCTCTTTCGCCATCATTGTTTCCAAAGACTCCTAAATACTCACATTTAAGTTTTTTAAAAAGAGAGAGTGAAAATGGAGCAATATAGTCACCAGCATGTAAAACTAAAGAAACTCTTTTTGTATTGAATACCTTTATAGCCTTTTCTATCTTTGGAAGGTTATCATGGGTATCAGCAATTAGACCGATCCTCATTTATTTATCGAATGCTCCTATCTTCTCTAAGACGCTTTCTTCTACAAATATAGGTGCCTTCATCCTTACAGCCAAAGCAATGCTATCCGAGGGTCTTGCATCGATATACTTTGTCTTTCCATTATTTTTTATTTTAAGGACTAATTTTGCATGGAATATATTTTGTTCCAATTTATCGATGACTACCTTTTCTAAGTCTGCTCCTAATTCTTCGATTGTGGATTTGAGTAGATCGTGGGTTATAGGCCTAGGTGGAGAAAATCCGGTCAATTTTATCTTTATCGCTTGGGTTTCTGAAGCTCCAATAATAATAGGTAAAAATCTCTTTCCCCCCTTTTCTTTTAAAACAACTACTTGATCGTATCTCTTTTCATTGACGATGATCTTGTTCAGTTTCATTTCAACCATTCTTTCCCCCTATGTCTTTTCTTTCTAATATATCCTTTAACTCCCTCATAAATTGACTCACATCTTTAAATTGTCTATATACTGAAGCAAATCTTACGTAAGCTACATCATCTAAATTTGCTAATCTCTCTATGACCATTTCTCCAATTTGACTTGAAGGTACTTCTCGCTCAAACTTCTTTAAGATATGTTTTTCTATATCAGAGACCATCTCCTCTGCCCTCTCTACACTTATAGGTCTCTTCTCACATGCTTTTAAGATCCCTGCTAAGATCTTCTTTCGATCAAAAGGTTGGCGTCGGCCATCCTTTTTTATTACCATCAGGGGTATCTCTTCAATGTATTCATAGGTTGTAAACCTCTTCCCACACCCCAAACATTCCCTCCTTCTTCTGATTGTTGAGTCTTCTTTTGTCGTTCTTGAATCTATGACTCTATCTTCCTTATAGCCACAGTAAGGGCATCTCATTCCTACTGATCCTCGTATTCTTCTGTTTCTTTAGAGAATACATCTAATTTTACTTTTGCCTTCCTGAATAATCTTCTCGTCTCTTTTGCAGCATGATATCTTTTTTGACAGACTACTCTTTTTATCCCACAATTTACAATCATCTTTGCGCAACTAAAGCAGGGTTCCATCTTTGAGTAAAGAACAGCTCCTTCTAAAGATGTACCGAATTTGGCTGCCTGACAGATAGCATTCTGTTCTGCATGGATAGTCCTCATACAATGTTTGGTTACTTTTCCAGAAGGTGTAATGACATCTCTTAAGAGATGTCCTTCCTCATCACAATGTGGAAGCCCGGAAGGTGAGCCAACATAACCTGTAGCCAAAATTCTTTTATCTTTAACTATCACACAACCATTCTTTCCTCTATTACAAGTTGCCCTTTTAGATACCTCTTGGGCAATCCCTAAAAAATACTCATCCCAATCAGGTCTTTTATCTACTCCTGCCATCTCTCAAAATCCGTATAAAGAGGAAATTTCTTTGTTAGATCTCTTACTTTTTCCTTTACTTCAACTATTTTTTTTGTCTTTAAAGCTCTATCTATTAAATTAGAGATAAACCCCATCTCTGTTTCACCCATTCCTCTTGTGGTTACACCTGGTGTTCCTAAGCGGATTCCTGAGGTAATTAAAGGTGGTCTCTTATCGTAGGGAATAAGATTCCTATTTACCACAATCCCTGCTTTTTCTAAGATTATCTCAGCTTCTCTTCCTGTAAGATTCTGCTTTGAAAGATCAACCAATAAAAGATGTGTATCCGTACCTCCTGAGACGATCCTGTAACCTTTTTTTTCTAAATTTTCGGCTAATCTCTTTGCATTTTTAATTACATTTTTCTGATACCTCTTAAATTTCTTTGTCATTGCCTCTTTGAATGCTACAGCTTTTGCTGCAATTATATGCATCAAGGGACCTCCTTGAATCCCAGGAAAGACCTCTCTATCTATCTTTTCAGCAAATTCTTTCTTACAGAGAATCATTCCTGCTCTAGGACCTCTCAAAGTCT
>DDKR01000013.1 GCA_002340085.1 Candidatus Omnitrophica bacterium UBA2593 | reverse complement strand
AAAAGATGATGCGAGCGTAGTTCAATGGTAGAACAACGGCCTTCCAAGCCGTATATGTGGGTTCGATTCCCATCGCTCGCTCCACTTTTATGAAAAAGTATAAAAGTAAAGAGAGAAGAAGGTATCGGCGATTTGAATTCTTTAATCCCCTTACTTATAGAGTGTGTAAGAGAAAAACAGTCTCAAAATTATTAGAAGGTTACGCTTCAAATATAAGTGAAGTAGGGATTTGTTGTAATATCAAAGAAAAGATTAAAAAAGGAGATACGCTTTGGCTTTCTTTTGATAGGCAGATATTAGATTTTTGTAAAGAGTTAGAGAAAAAGAGCTTTATCTATCAGAAAGGAATAATCGGTAAGGTCATTTGGATAAAACAAAAGAGGAACAAGACTTATGATGTAGGAATTTGTTTTTTTACCCGCGAAGAGAAAGAAAGAAGTTTCATCTATCCTCTTATACATTTTTATGGACTCGATTACAAAGAACCAGAAGAAAAGGAGGTAGAAGAGGGGATTTGAAGATAGCTATTCTTGGAGACGGGGGTTGGGGTACAACTTTGTCTATTCTGCTTACCGAAAAAGGATATGGTGTCAGTCTTTGGGGCGTACTTCCTAAATATTTAGAGATTCTTAAAACGAAAAGAGAAAATCCAAAATTTCTACCCGGTGTAAGAATTCCTAAGAGTGTATATATATCTTCAAACTTAAAGGAGATAACTAAAGACGCTGAACTTTTGATTTTAGCTATCCCATCTCTGTTTATGCGCCGAGTCTTAAAGAGACTGGAAGATTTTAGTTTTAAAGATAAGATTATTTTGAGTGTTACAAAAGGAATAGAAAGTAACACGCTTATGCGTATGTCTGAAGTGATAGGAGAGGAACTAGGAAATGTAAATTTAGCTGTACTTTCAGGTCCTACAATTGCCTGTGAGGTCGCTAGAGGAATTCCTACCACATGTGTGGTCGCTTCAAAAGATGAGAAATTGAACTATAAACTACAGGAGATCTTTATGACAGAAAGATTTAGAGTTTATACGAATTCGGACTTGGTTGGTGTAGAGTTAGGAGGAGCTTTAAAGAATATCATTGCCATTGCCTGTGGGATTTCAGATGGATTAGGTTATGGTGCAAATACAAAGGCCGCCCTCCTGGCAAGGGGCCTAGTTGAGATAAGCCGATTAGGAGTAACTATGGGAGCAAGGAGAGAGACTTTTTGGGGAATTTCAGGTTTAGGAGATTTAGTTACCACCTGTATTTCACCTTACAGTCGTAATCGTGCAGTAGGTGAAAGGATAGGAAAAGGAGAGAGAGTAAAGGAGATTATAGCTTCTATGGAGATGGTTGCAGAAGGAATATACACTGCTAAATCTGCCTATCGACTCAGTCTAAAATACAATGTAGAACTACCTATTACCAAGGAGGTCTATTTAGTCTTATATAGAAACAAAAAACCCTTAAATGCAGTAGATGATTTAATGAGAAGAGAGAGAAGGAAAGAATTTTAAACTTTTCAGTTTTACTGAACAAACGATAGCTATGTGAACCGTTTACTGCTTACCATTTTAATTTTTTTCAAGATCTAAGCACAGAAAAGATAGAAAGACGGGGAGTGGCGCAGTTTGGCTTAGCGCGCTTGAATGGGGTTCAAGAGGTCGACGGTTCAAGTCCGTCCTCCCCGACCAAATTCAATCTTGAAGTTATTTTAAGAACAGTACTTTGTTAAAATCAGTGAAATAGACAATGTTGCCTGAAGCGTTTTGATTTAATTGAAAAGAAATAATCATTAGAGAATCAGAGCTGTTCTTTGATAAATAGGTATTAGGATTTGAGAAAAGAATAAGCTGAAAAGATGAGCCTGTTTATACTCAATTGAAACTACACGAGTTATCAAGCAGAGTTTTGGGAAGACCAAGCATTCTACTTAATCCAATAGACTAAGCTCCAGACCAAGATACACAACATCCAGTAATACATAATCTTTTCTTGGTATCTTACTTGGTAGTGGCCAAAATAGAAGGTGTCTTTTAAGCTTTCTAAACATCTGCTCAAATACCTTAAACGTTAGATATAAAGACCTACTACTTCTTCATAAGAGACCTTTGTATCGTTGGTGATTAAGATATGAATGTTTTTTCATCTTTATCTGGCCAACTACCAAATACTACAAAGGCTTTAATTGGAACTTAAGCAACTTCTAAGTTTGCTCTCAAAAGCATAAATTAAGTAGTTTGAGTATTCCGGTAATGGGCGATTCTGGCTTTATTCTAAGAGGTGTTTCTTGATGAGTCCAACCAGCTCAATCCTCTGTAGCTTGAGATTTGCTTTTTTGTTACCGGATGCCTAAAAAGAAGATTACTCTTCTGATTTTATCTCAGGCAATAAACTTTGCGCTTTTTCTCATTAATGAATTCAACTAAATCGCTTGATGGATACCAAGAGTCAATCACGACATAAGAGAAACCGATATTCTTGGTTATCGCATCATCAATTAATTCTTTGGCAAAATCTCTACTACAGACCTAAAGTGAGGGGAATCCTTTTCTAAAAGGAATTCAGCTTGAGGTCTGTAGAATTTAAGATTTAAAAGGAGAGGTGTTTATTACTCCAAACAAAGCAAGAACCAACTGCTACATTACAATAGGCTTTATCATTTAAAGAAGGGTGATATTGATAAGTTAGGCTATCTGTCTTTTTGGCATAGGGCTTGAGCGAACCAACCTCATCAATGACTAAGACACCATATTTAGAAAAGTCAGTGATTTTAGCTCCTTTATAGAGCCAGAGAAGAAGTATTGAAATTGTTGGTAGTTTAAAGGTAATTCTTTTGATAAAGAAGAAAGATTTAAACGTTTATAGTCTCCGAGCTTCGCATAGACAGACATCTTAAAACAAACAAACTGTTTGCCAGAAAAAGAGCTCTTTGAGATTATCCAAGAATTTGTTTATAATACTCACATTGGTTCGAAAAATATTCATAACTTTGGTCTCCTGTTATGGTTGTGATCTTTTAACTAATAGGTTGTAAGAATAAAAAAGATCAGATTTTTTTCTAAGTCATTACTATAACAGGAGTTAGAGATTTTGTCAAATAAAAATTTGTTGAAACCTATTGAAATATCATAAGTTACGCATTTTCAAATTTACATTAACAACTTTTTTGGAAAATTGTTGAAATTTAACAAAGCCCTGTTAAGGATTACAAAGAAATAAGCTGAATTCTTAAAGATTTTGAAAGGTGCAAAATAGATTCCAAAGAGAGAAAGAATTTCTTTTTTTCAAAAAACTTTATGAATTTAAAGTAAAATACCTCTTAATTGGAAGGAAAATCTGCGTTTTTTATGGTCTGCCTCTTTATACTTTCAGCTACAATATTGCTGTAGATAACTCAATTGAGAATTTAAAAAAAAATCTTAAAGATCGCTGAATCACTTCAATTATATCCAAGCAGAGATAAGCAAAAAATTATAGATAAAAAGCTTCTGTCTTTAGTCTGCAGAATGATATTAAGATAGACATCTTTGGTACTAAGAGATATCAAACGATAGATAAAAAATTTATAGATTTTTCAGATACTTTTCTTAGAAAAGAGGTAAAAAGAGATAAAAAATATGGATTAGTCTTTTATATACCAAGACTCAATGATCTGATTATGTTTAAAAAAATAAATCCAAGAAAAAGAGATTTTGGAGATATCGAGGCGTTAGAAGAAATTAAAAAGAGAGTCAAAAAGAATAAATGAGGGGAATAATTTTAGCAGGTGGCAAAGCAACAAGACTTTATCCTATAACTAAAGGGGTTTGCAAACAGCTTCTTCCTGTATACGATAAGCCGACGATTTATTATCCATTGTCCGTTTTGATGTTAGCAGGAATAAAAGAGATACTTATAATTTCTACACCTCAAGCTCTTCAGCGATTTAAAGATCTATTAAATGATGGCTCAGATTTGGGAGTCAAAATTTCATATGAGAGACAACTTAGGCCTCGAGGGATCGCAGAGTCTTTTATTATCGGAGAAGATTTCATCGGTAAAGATAATGTTTGTCTGATCTTAGGAGACAATATCTTTTTCGGTCATGGCTTACCCGATTTACTTAGAGAGACAGTAGCACAAAAAGTAGGTGCAACGATATTTGGTTATTATGTAAAAGAGCCTCAAATGTATGGCGTCATTGAATTTGATAGAGACAACAATGTAATTTCTATTGAGGAAAAACCAGAAAAGCCAAAATCTAATTGGGTAGTTACAGGTCTCTATTTTTATGATAACGATGTAATTAAAATTGCTAAGAGCTTGAAGCCTTCTCAGAGAAATGAACTCGAGATAACTGACATAAATAACGTTTATTTGAAGATAAGAAAATTAAAAGTAAGATTACTTGGGCGTGGTTATGCTTGGTTAGATACAGGAACTTATGAGTCTTTAATCGATGCCTCTATTTTTATAAAGACTATAGAAGAAAGGCAAGGTTTAAAAATAGGCTGTATAGAAGAGATAGCTTACAGGATGGGTTATATCGATAGCAAGCAATTAGAAAGATTAGCAAAGCAACTCAATACAAGTTATGGTAGGTATCTGGTAAAGATATTAGATGAACAAAGATAAGATTCTTATATTCGGTAGAGGTTTCATTGGTTCAAGAATCCAAGAGGAATTTAAATGTAAGATTACAGATAGAGGAGTTCATTCTTTCAGAGATGTCCAAGAAGAGATAACAAAATATAGTCCTGAGATTATTATAAACTGCATTGGTTATACAGGAGAAAAAAATGTAGATGACTGTGAGAGAGATTTAGATAAGACCTTAATGGCGAATACTTTTATACCGATACTTTTAGCTGAAATAGCTTTAAGGAATAACATAAGACTAATTCATATAAGTAGTGGGTGTATTTACCATTTTGATTATTCTAAGGATACACCTATCTTTGAAGAAAAGATCCCCGATTATTTTGATCTTTACTACAGTCGAACAAAGATCTATTCTGAACAAGCATTAAAAATATTAACTAAAAAGTATCCTATTCTAATCATAAGAATTCGCATCCCTTTGGATGATCGAGCTCATCCAAAAAATATCCTTACTAAATTAATCAATTACAAAAGAGTTATCAATATTCCTAATTCAATTACTTATCTTCCTGATCTTACAAAGGCATTAGAATATTTAATCGAAATTCAGGCTCAAGGAATCTTCAATGTGGTAAATAGAGGTACTTTAAGATATCCTGAGCTTTTAGATATCTATAGAAGATATGTTCCTGATTTTGAGTATGAGATAATTGACTTTAAAGATCTGAATTTGGTGAGAACAAATTTGATCTTATCTATAAAAAAATTAGAAGAATCAGGTTTTAGAATAAGAGATATACACGAGGTCTTAGAAGAATGTGTTCAAAATTATATAAGATACTAATTACAGGTGGAGCAGGTTTCATCGGTAGTGCTTTTGTTCGGCATATTATAAGGAAAGAATATGATGTAGCAATTATCGATAAATTAACCTACGCAGGAGATTTAGAGAGATTGAAAGAAGTAAGGAAAAAGTACAAATTTTATAAGGTAGATATTTGTAATAAGATACAGATAGAATCAGTCTTTAAGAAAGAGAAACCAGAAGTTATAGTTCATTTCGCTGCTGTTACCCATGTAGATAGAAGCATTGAGGATCCAACCTCTTTTATAAAGACCAATGTCAGAGGAACTCAAATTTTGTTAGATGCTTCAAGGAAATATAGAATAAAAAAATTCATCCATATCAGTACCGATGAGGTATATGGAGAAATTAAAAGAGGAGATTTTTCTGAAAATTCATCTTTGAGACCAAGCTCACCTTACGCTGCCTCTAAAGCCAGTGCTGATTTATTAGTTAAAGCATATATAAGAACCTATAACTTTCCAGCAATAATTATAAGACCTTCTAATACTTATGGTCCTTGGCAATATCCAGAAAAACTAATTCCCTTAGCTATTTTAAAGACATTGAGAAATGAGAACATACCTATCTATGGAGATGGTAAAAATATAAGAGAATGGCTTTATGTAGAGGATTGTGTAGATGGGATCTTTCAGATTTTAAAGAGAGGGGAAATAGGTGAGGTTTATAATTTAGGTAGCGGAGATGAGAGAGAAAATATAGAGGTAGTAAAAGAGATTCTTAGAATTTTAAATAGATCTGAGAATCTAATTAAGTTTGTTGGAGACCGTCCGGGCCATGATATAAGGTATAGGTTAAATTCTGAAAAAGTCTACAGAGAAATCGGATGGGAAACTA
Organism: Candidatus Omnitrophica bacterium UBA2593; assembly: GCA_002340085.1. Classification (GTDB taxonomy): domain Bacteria; phylum Omnitrophota; class Gorgyraeia; order Gygaellales; family UBA2593; genus UBA2593. Next base: position 15,724 of record DDKR01000013.1, on the reverse strand, counting down.
AGATAAATTTTAGAGAAGGAATAAATTTAACTGTAGATTGGTACCTTAAACATAAAGGTTGGTTATTAGGTAAGCAAAATTTATAAATAAGATTGATGGTCTTAAATAGAATTAGTTGGTAGTTTTAGATGAGGAATGAAAGAGGAAATGATATTACAGAGACGTTGGGATATACTACACAAGTTTGAACTCAAACAAAAAGAATTATTTTTAAAAAAATTAACTACAAAAGAGAGTCTGAAGATTTTGGGTGAACTTTATCGATTTGTTCAGAAGGTAGGTAACAAGAGGTATTACAAAAAATTAAGTATAGAAAGAATACAGATTTTATCTGAAGTGCATTCTATGTTTATGAAAGTCTAATTATGGGTCCTTTAGAATTTCAATTAAAACAGCTAGTCAAGTTAATGAAAGATATAAAGACAGATTATGCTATTCTTGGTGGGGTCGCTGTTTCAATCTATGGGGAACCGCGTTTGACTTTTGATATAGATGTCAATCTTTTACTTAACAACGATAAGATAGACGATTTTCTAAGGAGATCTAAAAAATTTGGTTTTTCTGTCCTACCTTCAAATATCAAACAATTTATTAAAACTACAGGTGTAATTCCTATGAAATTCTCAAAAAATAAAATAACCGGAAAATGTGATTTTATTATCGCACAAAATATCCTTGAATATTTATGTATTGAAAGAACACACTTTAAAAAAAATAAATTCTATCAAGATAAAAGTTGTAAATCCTAAAGATCTATTACTTCATAAAATAACAAGAAAGACATATAATTTAGAGGATATAAAGAAGATTTTAATTCACCAAGGCAAAAAGTTAGATATGAAGTATATAAACTGTTTAGCTTGTGAAGAATAGCAGATGCAAATCAAAGACCAGAGTTGTTGGAGTTTATTAAAAAGTTTATCTTAAACTTTATCTGTCTGGCACAGTTGGGTTTTGACTTTGATTTATTTTTAATAGAATTTAGCCCAGCCCACGCTTAATCATAAAATTGTAAACTTTACTTGACAAGAAGTTTAATAAAATGTAAACTTAAGTTAGAATGGTTAATTTAGAGAAACTAAAAGAGATTATTTATTTTCATAATCCCTGGTGGACAATTCAAGTTGTTCCCCAAGAACTACTAGCAGATTACCAGAGGCCGATTCTTAAGACACTTTTATCTTACTTAGACTTGGAACGAATCTTAGTGATTAAAGGTCCGCGCCGCACCGGTAAGACTACCCTTTTGTATCAGATGATAGATTATCTTCTTAAAAATGGGGTTGAATCTAAAAATATATTCTTTCTCTCCTTCGAAGATCTTGTCAGTCGTCAGGATTTTGATGAGATTACTAAGGTCTATCAGGAATTAACCCGAAGGATCTTATTTAGGGAGAAAAAGGTCTATTTTTTTCTTGATGAGGTCCAATTCTTAGAGAATTGGTCATTTTATTTGAAGAGATACTTTGACAAAAAATATCCAATTAAATTCATCGTCTCTGGTTCATCTGCCTCTTTGATTAGGAAAGGTTCTGAGTCCTTAGCTGGTCGGACAGTAGAAGAAGTTATTTTGCCTTTTAGTTTCTCTGAATATCTTGATTATTACCTAAGAAACGAAAAACTTAAAAAAGAAATTTGGCGGATAAAAAAAGATTTTGACTTTAAGAAATTGCCTTCTAAGAATAGCCTTATTCCTTATCAAACTGAAGTGAAAATTCTTTGGGAAGAGTATCTAAATAAAGGTGGTTTTCCACATCTTTTTAAAGTCAAAGAGAAAATCTTATGGGAAAAAATCTTAAAAGAAGATGTAGTGGAAAAAGTTATCTATCGAGACTTGGTTGAGCTTTATCAGATTAAAAAGCCACCAGCTTTAGAAAATCTGTTTTTATACTTGTCTGAGCATTCTTCACAACTTTTAAATATCTCCAGTATTGCTAACTCTTTGAAATTAAGTCGTGAATATACAGAAAAATATATTGAATATTTAAAGCAGGCCTATTTAGTATTTAAACTTAAAAGATACTCTAAGTCTATTGAAACACAGATTCGGAGAACGGAAAAATGTTATTTAATAGATTCTGGTCTTATGCAATTAGCTAGAACTCCTAATTTAGGGAAGTGTGTTGAGACAATGGTGGCAAGGCATCTAATGCATAGAGAATTGTATTACTACAGAAATAATTATGAAATAGATATGGTCTTAAGGATGAAAGAAGAACTTATCCCTATAGAGGTAAAATATAAAGATGAGATTACTCCTTCTGATTTAAAAGGATTGCTGAAATTTTTAGAGACTTTTAAAAAGAAATATGCCATATTAGTAACAAAAGATTTATTAAAAAAAGAACAGAAAAACGGTAGGTCAATTCTATACTTACCTACCTGGTTCTTCGTAATGCTGACTTAATTAAATAAAAAGACATGTGCTACCAGTTGATAAAGTTGCACAAAGTAAATGTCTTTGTAATAGATTTACCTTATATCTTGATGACTTATAAGACAAATCTGGCTGAGGATATACTGGTATAGTCAGCCTTATGTTTGGCTTATTTTTAGCCTTTTTTGTAGAGTATTGGAAGAAATCAAAGCAAACTTTAAACTAAAACCTTAAAGGTAAGAAAAACCAAGGAAACTTCTTTAAGCCAAAAGTAAAAGCCCTTCATTTTGGGAACGACTTTAGGAGTGACTTGAGAAGCGTCTGTTACGAGGAGAGCGAGAAGTAAACTTTGCCTTATTTCTGCTCTTATGGCTCAAGTTGTTCGATGGAGTGCTTCAATTACTATATAAGGAAATTTAATGGAAGGCGTAACCGATTATTTTAAAAATGAGATCCTCAAGAAAAGACCATATTTAACCTTAGAGTTATGTCGGAGGGTGATACAAGATCCTATTAAGAAAGAAATTCAACCCGATGAACGGATTAGATTCTGGGCAAAAGTAGAAGATTTGGAAAACAGATATCTACGAGTAGTCACCTTGGAAGATGGTTTTACAATTCATAATGCTTTTATTGATCGAGGATTTAAACCTTAAAGGAGGTGTGGATTATGAGAGTTAAATATTACGCGGATACAGATTCCCTCTATATTGATTTAAGTGAAAGAAGTAGCAAAGAATCTTTAGAGGTTGCTCCTGGTATTGTGATTGACTTTGATGAAAATAATCACATTGTTGGAATAGACATAGATGGAGCAAGTAAGGTTTTAAATCTTTCCAAATTTGAGATTTTAGATTTTCCGTCAAAGAAGATGATTCTTTCTACTTAAAAAATAACTTTAATGAAAAAAGTAGCCCCTGTTTCTCCGGAGGATAAAAGTCATCAAATATCAAAGGGATACAAGGTTCACGGGATTATAAAACGGGCAAGCACTTTTAATATGACAAGAATAGGCCATATTTATGTTGAGCCACAAACCAATGGAGGGTAAGAAATGGCATTTAAGTCTATTGGAGAGTGGATAAGATAAGCCGATTATGATTTAGAGACCGCCAAGAGCTTATTTACCACAAAAGATATATTTATACGATTTTTATGCATCATCTTTCTATTAAGAAGGCGCTAAAGCAGATGCAAATCAAAAACCAGAGTTATTAAGTTTATTAAAAAGCCTACTTTAATTGTCATTGTTTTAATTCAGTTCTTATCGAATTTAGCCAGTGGTTTGAGAAAAAGTAAAAGATGGAAATAGAAGTTTTTCAATGATGCAAAGAAAAATTAGTCCCTCTCCTTTTTTAAGGAATATAATTACTACTGTTTCCACATCTGTTATTACTTTGATTTGTATATTTTTTACTACTCGTTTTTTTGCTTTGGGTTTGGGATCAGTAGAATTTGGTGTTTATTCTTTGGTGCATAGAATTATTCCTGTGGTTATTGCTTTTTCTACACTCGCAATGGAAATAGCCTTACCAAGATATTTAGGAATTTATTATAAAGAATCGACGGTGCAGAGAGATTATCTTTTAGGAGCAACAGGGATTACGACATTTTTTTCTCTTCTCATTTTCTTTTTAGGAATAATTTTTAGAAATTCTTTAAGTATCTGGATATTTCGTGATGGAACTTATCAGTCCCTTGTTATTACCATGTGTTTTATGGCAGTTGGTTATAGTTTCTATAGTTTACTGTACGCTTATTATCGAGGGCTTAAAAGAATGAGTCAAGCTAATCTTTGGCAGATAGGAGTAATTGCTTTGGGACCCTTGTTAATTGCCTACTTCTTTGCCTCAAAATATAATGTTAGCCAGATTATATTCCTCATGGGATGTATCTCAATGTTTAGTTTTTTTCCATTGCTGTATTCATGTATTAGAAGACTCTTTCAGAGACCAAAAATGATCGGGGAGGCAATTAAAACCCTTTTTAAATATGGAAGACCGAGGGTGGTCGGCAAGTTAGCTTGGTCAGGTATTTTTGCTTTTGGACCTTTTTTGGCTTCTTATTTTGGCAGCCTTAAGGATGCTGGTTATTTATTTATAGGTCAATCCTTACTTAGAATTGTAGCAGATGGAGGAGCTATTTTGGGTTTAGTTGCTTTACCTTGGATTGCTTCTTATTTTAAAGAAGAGAAATTTGAATTTATCAGTCAAAAGATAGAAAATATTTTAACCTTCATTTTCCATGTGGGACTTTTTCTTACTCTTCATCTTTATCTTTGGGCGGATTTAATTATTATGGTTTGGTTAGGTAAAGATTATATGGCAACAATATATTTAACCAGAATTATTTTGCTCGTGATTATCCCTTATTTTTGTTACATAATGCTAAATTCATTTATCGATGCCATCGAAACAAAAGCTATAAATACAAGAAATCTTATTCTCTCTTTAATTGCTGGAATTGGGATTTCTTTTTGCTTAGTTTTAGCAGGTCTAAGAATCACAGGCGTTGCTATCGGTACTTCCTTTAGTTTTTTTATTTTAGGTGCTTTAACTTGTATTTATCTCTGGTATCGATATAAATTCAGCCTTAAAGGACTATGGATAACAAAAGTTTTGATAGCGAATATTTTTTTCTTTGTTTTAGCTTGGATAGTTCATAAGGGATTAATAAAAGGAAGTATAAATTTTATAACTTTATTGAAGGCATTATCATTTGAAATTCTCTTATTTTTTAGCTATCTTCTTTTGCTTAAAAATTGGAAGGTTATATGGATCGATGAGATAAAAAAAAGAATAATGATATGAATACGAACACAATCAATTATAAAAAGGCATTTTATGAGCAATCAGAGCTTTGGGGAAAATATTTAGATTCATCTGAGTACAAAAAATATAAGGAAATTGCAGCAGGAATTTCAGAAGATGTTGAAAGCATTTTAGATGTGGGTTGTGGTAGGGGTGGGTTAATTAATTTACTTTTTAGTCTAAATAAGTATGACAGAATAATAGGGTTTGATTGGAGTTGGGAAGCACTAAGATATGTACAGGCTGTAAAGATCCAGGGAGAGATTACTAATTTACCTTTTAAAGATAAGAGTTTTGACTTGGTGATATGCATGGAAGTTCTTGAACATCTTGAAGATGAGAATCTTGAGAGGACTATCTTAGAAATTGAACGGATAAGTAAAAAATACATTATCATTACTGTACCTAACAATGAGGATTTACACTATGGTATGACGCTTTGTCCTATTTGTCGACAGAGATTTCACCTTTCCTTACATATCCAAAATTTTAACGAAGAGAAATTGTCCAAATTATTTAATAATTTTAGATCAAATGAGATAAAAAAAATTGGCCCAATTATTCCTAAAATACCTCCTTGGCAATTCTTTTATATCCTTTATAATTTCTATGATAAATTTTTTCCTCGATCCAGAGTTTCAATATGTCCACAATGCGGCTATCAATTTAAAAATGTTTTTTTAATCAGAAGATCTATAGGACAAAGACTTTTCTTCTTTACTAAACTTTTAGCAAGGATACTTTTTCCTTTCTGGCAGGATTATAGATGGCTTTTTGCAATATATAAGATTCTGACTAAGATATGAAAAATAAAGGATTTCGTACAATACTCATCATATTAATCTCAATTTCTATCTTAACTGCAATGGTGGGAAAGAATTTCATTTTTCTCTTTTTCCCTGTCTTTTTTTTAATCTCATATTATTTTCCAGAGATGATTTTTTTCATATTACTTATTCCTACCAAATTTACTATGGTGTGTAAAATTTTATCTTTACCTTCCTCTTTTAATCCGATGTTTCTTATGGGAGGATTTCCATTGCTTGTAATTTTAATAAAATCTCTAGAGAAAAAGAAGATGCCTCAGATTCCTTTACAAATTCTCACTTTATATCTCTTAATTGGCCTTTGGATGCTACTTAGTCTTATATGGTCTCCAGAGCGAGTGTATGGGAGTGAAAAATTTTTTGAATTTATCACTTTGACTGGTTTATCTATCTTTGCTCCATTCTTTATATTTACAGATGAGCTTATCTTAAGGCGGTTTTTTATAATGATAGCTGCTGTTGGACTTTTTTTGTCTCTTCTTCTTTTCATTTTTAATCTTCCTTTTTTAGAGTCACTAAGTTTAATTCCAAAAAGATTTACTTTTTATCCCCGCTCTATTTTTGGCTATAACTACCTTGCTCTTCAACAGATCTATGGGATGGCTGCTTTAATAATCATCTTTTATTTTTTCTTAAAAATGGAGTCTAAGAAAAAATTTCTACTTATCTTTCCTGTAGCTATCCTCAATCAAGCTATCATATACTGTGGTGGTAAAGGTGTCTTTCTTTATTTACCAATAACGATAATCGTAATGGTAATTTTAAATTTAGCTAAAAAGCTATGGAAAAACAGAGAGATGTTAATGTTTTTGGGTATTGTAATTCTTATAAATACACTCCTAACAATATCATTTCCAGAGCCCAATAATCTCATTTTAGCCCGTTTTCGATTTTTATTTCCCTCCTCACCGCCGTCTTCCTCCTCACCGCCGTCTTCCTCCTCACCGTCCTTACCAGAAACTCAGATTCCATCATTACCTAAGAACTATATTTTAGTTGAAAGAATAGAAAATATGAAAGTGGCTTTCAGACTTTTTTCTAGTCATTTGCTTCATGGAGTAGGAATAGGAGGATTCTATAAATTTTCTTTCGAGTTTCCTGTAGTGGATAAATCTAAGTACTGGTGGATTGAAAAATTTAAGTATCCCCACAACATATTCTTGGAAGTCCTTTCAGAATTGGGCTTTGTTGGTTTTGTACTTTTAATTCTCATGTTAGGTTTTGCTACAAGACAATTTTTCTATCTATTAAAAAAATACAGAAATCCAGATATATTCTGTCTACCTTTGGTGATTTTTAGTCTTTTCGTATTTTTTCTGTTAGTTTCTCAAAGTTCTGGTGACATAAATAACCATTCACTCTTTGCTTGGATCGGAAGTCTTTATGCTATTGAAAAAATTTTTAGATCAAAATTGATTCTATCTTAATGTTATATTAGATTTTAACTGAGAGATGGTAATATGGATAAATTTACAGAAAATAACTTACCACTCATATCAATCATCATTCCCTGTCGGAATGAAGAAAAATTTATTGGTAGATGTCTTGATTCTATTGTAGAACAAGATTATCCAAAGGAGAATTTGGAAGTTTTAGTTGTCGATGGAATGAGTGAGGATAGGACAAGACGGGTAATTACACAGTACAGCCAAAAGTATCCATTTATTAAACTAATAATCAATGAGAGGAAAATCACTCCTTCTGCCCTTAACATAGGAATTAGATCGGCAAAGGGTGAGATTATCGTGAGGATGGATGCCCATGCGGTATATGAGAATAGATATATTTCAAAATGTGTAAAATATCTTTCTGAATATAATGTAGATAATGTTGGTGGAATGATGATAACTTTACCTCAACAGGATACTTTTGTTGGTAAGGTTATAGTAAGTGTTTTAACAAGTCGTCTTGGAGTTGGTAATTCAGACTTCAGAATAGGTGTAAAACAGCCAAAAGAAACAGACACTGTCTTTTGCGGTTGTTATAAAAAAGAGATCTTTGAGAGAATTGGGTATTTTGATGAGAATCTTTTAAGCAGTCAAGATATAGAATTCAATATCCGACTTAAAAGAAGTGGTGGAAAGATAATGCTGTTCCCAGATATAATTTCTTACTATTATACACGCTCAGATCTTCTATCTTTCTTCAGAAATAACTTTCGTAATGGTTTTTGGGCGATTTATCCGATGAAATTTGTAAAACACATACCAGTCAGGACTAGACACTTTATTCCCTTAATTTTTGTAAGCGGTTTATTTGGTAATTTAATTTTATCATTTTTTAGCCCGATATTTATCTATATTTTTTTAATAATTGTGGCTCCTTATTTACTAATAAATTTTTACTTCTCGTCTAAAATAGCAATTCAAAAAAAAGATTTTAGATATTTTTTCGTAATGCCATTGGTTTTTGTAACCTTACACATCAGTTATGGTTTAGGTTCGGTATGGGGTGTGATAAAATTATTGTTACCTAGGAAGAAGAGTTGATATGATTGAACATGATTTAAAGACCACTGAACAGGGTGTAGAAGAAATTTATAAAAGATACCATAGTAGAAAGAAAAAAGATAGAAATGATCTATTAAGAAATCCGGAAGTTCTGTTTCAAGTGTTAGCTTTTGACAGGTCAATAATTTCAGCTTTTTCTTCAATACAACTCGATCCAAAGACTGCAAAAATCTTAGATGTTGGCTGTGGAGAAGGGGCAAGCATAATCAATCTTCTCAGATTAGGATTTTTACCTTCAAATCTTTATGGGATAGACATTCTTAGAGATAAAATTAAACAAGCAAAGATAAAATTTCCGAATATAAATTGGATACATGGCGATGCAAGCAGTATGCAATTTGAAGATAATTTTTTTGATTGTGTTATGGAGTCAACGATATTTCTTCAGATGACAGATGATGAATTATCTGACAAAGTAGCAAAAGAGATGATACGGGTTACAAAAAAAGGAGGATATATTCTACTTATTGATTGGAGATACTCTCATCCATTTAATAAAGAATATAAAGGATTATCAAAAAAAAGAATCATTAATCTTTTTAATGTTGGTTCAAAGACGTCAATTCTTAGAACTTATAAAGGGGCCTTAATACCACTTGTGGGAAGATTTATTTCCAAAAACATTCCAGGTATCTATTTTCTTTTGCAGTCATTGTTTCCTTTTTTAGTTGGTCAAGTGACCACTGTTTTAAAGAAGAGATAAGTTAGTGAAAAAGACATTAGAGGTTATTAATGAACTGAAAGAAAAAGGATTAATAAAAGATTATGCTATTGGTGGGGCAATTGGTGCTTTAAAATGGACTCAACCATTTTTTACAGAGGATTTAGATATATTGATCATTCCTAAAATGGAAACAAAAGAAAAAGAATTGATTATGTTATCACCTATATACGGGTATCTTAAGAAAAAAGGATATACCTGGAAAGGACATTGGATAATTATAGAAGGTGTTCCTGTAGATATTTTTCCAACTGATGAACTTGAAAAAAAAGCTGTAGAAGATGCACAAGAAACAGAATATGAAGGTGTGAAGACAAAAGTAATAAAACCCGAATACCTTATAGCATTATCTATAAGGGCATTTAGAGAGAAAGATTTGAGAAAGATAGATATGATTTTAAAACAGGCAAAAGTGGATAAAAGAAAGCTTAACAGAGTTCTAAGTCTACACCGATTAACCGAAAAATTTATTAAATTTAGAAAAAAATACTATGGTAAATAAACAGAAGGTTGTTATAGACAATAAGATACTAACCAGAAAACAGTTATATAAACAACAAGAGAAATTTAGTAGGGAGCGTGCCACACTTCCTTTTGAAGAGAAAATAAAGAGACTTGCAGAATTACAAAAACTTGCTTACAGTTGGGGAAATAAAAAAGATGTTATTGTTTGGAAGATAGATTAAATGAAACGACTATTTGATATTGTATTTTCTTCATTAGGAATTTTGATTCTATTACCGCTTTTCTGTATTATAGGTTTGTTAATGAAGAAAGAAGACGGTGGACCAATTTTTTACAGAGGATTAAGAATTGGTAGATACGGAAAACCATTTAAGATATTCAAATTCAGGACGATGGTAACGAATGCCGATAAAATTGGAGGACCATCAACTGCAGATGATGACCCACGATTGCTTAAAATTGGGAAGTTTTTAAGAAAATATAAATTGGATGAGATCCCTCAATTAATAAATGTATTAAAAGGTGAGATGAGCCTTGTAGGCCCTCGTCCTGAAGTCCCTTTTTATGTAAACATGTTTACCGAAGAGGAAAAGAAGATTTTGACTGTAAAGCCAGGGATTACCGATTGGGCATCACTTTGGAATTTTAACGAAGGAGAAACCTTGGCGGGGAGTAAAAACCCTGAAAGAGAGTATGCAGAGAAAATCCGGCCCAAGAAGATACACTTACAACTAAAGTATGTGAGAGAGCAGTCTTTCTGGATAGATCTAAAGATAATCTTTAACACTCTGTTAAGGTTAATTAGAGATAAATGAGATATACTAAAGAATTTTTGATTAGACTCTATAGAACTATGCTGCGTATCCGTATGTGTGAGGAGAGTTTAGTTGAACCGATATTAAAAGGTGAAATTAAATGTCCGGTTCATCTCTGTACAGGACAAGAGGCTGTAGCTGTAGGTGTATGCATAGCTTTAGATAAAAAAGATTATATCTTTAGCACTCATCGCTCACATGGCCACTACCTTGCAAAGGGTGGTAGTATGCGCGAACTCGTTGCAGAGATCTATGGCAAAACTACTGGTTGTTCAAAGGGGAGAGGTGGTTCGATGCATGTATGTGCACCTGAAATAGGAGTTCTTGGGGCTGCTCCTATTGTGGGAGGAACTATCTCTTTAGCCTTGGGTTGTGCACTTTCATCAAAGATACGCAGACAAAAAAATGTTACAGTCAGCTTCTTTGGTGACGGAGCAGCTGGAGAAGGTGTCTTATATGAGTCTCTCAATTTTTCTGCTCTTAAAAGATTACCTCTTATCTTTGCTTGTGAAAATAACCTTTATTCTACCCATATGCCAATCAAAGAATGTCGGCCAAAAAGCAATATCTTTGAAGTAGGAATTCCTTTTGGCATCTTAAGTTTTAGAGTCGATGGTAACGATGTCTTGAAAGTCTATGAGATAACAAAAGAGGCAGTTAGAGTTTGTAGGAATGATAAAGGTCCTGTATTTATAGAATTTATGACTTACAGGTTACGTGGTCATGTAGGCCCAGATGACAATATCCAGGGGCTCCATACCGACATCAGATCAAAAGAAGAAATAGAAAAATGGAAGAAGAGAGATCCAATCAAGAATTTTGAGAAAACTCTTCTAAAAGATAGAATTTTAAAGAAAGAAGATTTAGAGAAGATAAGACAAGATATAGAAGAAGAAGTTAAGGAAGCCTTTACTTTTGCTAAGAGAAGTCCTTATCCTAAGATAAAAGATTTAAGAAAATATGTCTTTGATGAGTAGGAAGATCTCATACTCTTCAGCTATCAATGAGGCACTTCATCAGATGATGTTGACCGATGAACGCATCTTTCTTATTGGTCAAGGTGTAAAGAGTCCTTGGTATGTAGGTAATACCTGTAAAGGACTCCTTGAAAGATTTGGTCCAGAGAGGGTTATTGATACTCCTGTCTCAGAGAATGCAATCACTGGGGCAGCAGCGGGAGCAGCTGTAGCTGGGATGAGACCAGTAGTTGTACATCCAAGGATGGATTTTATGTTGTATGCGATGGATCCTATCATCAATCAAGCTGCAAATTGGTCTTATATGTTTGGAGGTAGACTTAATGTACCAATAGTTATTTGGGGTATCATAAATAGAGGTGGAGAACAAGCAGCTCAACACTCCCAAGTGTTCCATGCTCTGTTTTCTCACATTCCAGGATTAAAGGTAGTCATGCCAGCAACTCCCTATGATGCTAAGGGATTAATGATCTCTGCTATAAAAGACAATAATCCAGTTATCTTCATTGATGATCGCCGGTTATATGGAATAGAAGGAGAAGCACCTAAAGAGATATATTCAGTTCCTTTAGGTAAAGGAGTAATAAGGAGGGAAGGTTCAGATATAAGTGTAATTACAATATCTTACATGGTAGGAGAAGCAGATAAAGCAGCCAAACATTTGGTAAAGGAAGGTATAGAGATAGAGATCATAGATCTGCGCACTACCAAACCTTTAGATAGAAGTTTACTACTGAAGTCTGTAAGAAAGACGGGTAGAGTACTGATTGCTGATGTTGGTTGGTTGAGTTATGGTTTGTCTGCTGAGATATCTGCATTTGTCTCTGAGAATGCATTTAGATTTCTAAAGAAGCCTATAAAGCGTATTGCTTTGGTTGACAGTCCTGCACCCGCAAGTTCTGTTTTGGAGAAGCGTTACTATCCTAATTATCTGAATATAATTAGAACAGCAAAAGAGTTGATGAGAGGGTAAAAGTTAGTATGGAGACATACAAAGTCAGATTTGTTAATTATCCCAGACAGTACCAACAGTTGAAGAGAGAATTCGATAAGGTATTTGAAGAGATAATGTCAGGAGGAGACTTTATCTTACGCAGACACTTAGAAGAATTTGAGAAGCGTATAGCTGATTTTGTAGGTACCAGATATGCTATAGGAGTCAATACCGGAACCGATGCCCTTTATCTTTCTTGTCATGCCTTGGGTTTCGGACCAAGAGATGAGGTAATAACCGTTGCCCATACCTTTGTAGCCACAGTCGGTGCTATAGTGCAGTGTGGCGCAACACCTATCCTTGCAGATATTACCGATGATTTCAATATAGATGTTGATAAGATAGAAGAGGTAATTACTCCTAGAACGAAAGGAATAATACCAGTCCATCTCAACGGACACAGCTGTGATATGGAAAAGATTATACAGATTGCAAAAATACATAATCTAAAAGTCATTGAGGATTCAGCTCAGGCCTTAGGAGCAGAATTTAAAGGTAGAAGATGTGGTTCTTTTGGTGATATAGGTATCTTCAGTTTTTATCCAGCAAAGATGTTGGGTGGTGTAGGTGATGGAGGAATGGTATGTACCAATGATAAAGAGATAGCTCATAAGATTAGAGCTTTTCGTGATAATGGAAGAGTTGATTCACCGCAGATAATCGAGTGTTTTGGATGGTGCACTCGGTTAGATAACTTACAAGCAGCAATCCTAAATATGAAACTCAACTATTTCAATAGATGGATAGACAGGAGAAGAAAAATAGCAGAGCTATACGATAGAGGATTGGAAGGAGTAGATGATATCATCTTACATCCTCGCTCAAACGATGATTATTTCGATGTATACCAAAATTATGTTATTAGAACTAAATATCGAGATAAACTTGTAAGGTATTTGAAGACAGCAGGCATTGAAGTACTCATCTCTTGGCCAATACCATTACATAAACAGAAAGCTTTAGGCTTAGGACACTTCAAGTTACCAAAGACAGAACAGATATCATCTGAAGTCATCTCTTTACCTATGTATCCAGAACTCCAAAATGATGAAGTAGAGATGGCAATAGATGCGATCAAAAATTTTTTTAATTCATGAAAGATTTCGTCCTTAAGTATAGATATCCTTTTATCATAATTGCACATTTAGGTCTTATAATCATTGCTTATATCTTTTCTTTTTACCTTCGCTTTGAATTTACTATACCTGAGGAGTATTTTTCTCTCATTTTAAAGACCTTACCACTATTATTAATAATCAAGTTAGGAGTTTTTTACTATTTTGGTCTATTTTCTGGACTATGGCGATATGTAAGTATGGATGATTTATGGCGGATATTAAAAGCTTCAACTTTATCTACTGTAATTTTTATTTTAACTGTAGTTTTTGTTTATGGAATACATGGTTTTCCTCGTTCAGTATTTATCATTGACTGGATTTTATGTACTAGTTTTGTAGGTGGAGTGAGATTAGTAAGCCGTTTGTTTAAAGAGATATTTAAGACTTCTACCAGAAGGAGGGCTAAAAAAGTATTAATTATAGGTGCAGGAGAAGCAGGGATTATGGTATTAAGAGAGTGTCGCAACAATCCAAATATGAATGCGGATGTAGTTGGATTTATTGATGATGATCCTGCAAAGAAGAATCTACGCATTCAAGGCATAAGGATTTTAGGAGGAAGAGAAAACATTCCAAAATTTGTTAAGCAGTATGAAATTGAGGAGATAATTATTGCTATTCCTTCTGCAAAAGGCCAAGATATTCGACAAATTTTATCTTATTGCCAAATACCTGATGTTAAAATTAAGATTGTTCCAGGACTACATAAGATTTTAAGTGGAGAACTAGAGATAAAATTAAGAGAGGTCAAACCTGAAGACCTTTTAGGTAGAGAAACGGTTAAAATAGATGAAGAAGAAGTAGGTTCTTATATTAAAGATAAACGAATTTTGGTGACCGGCGCAGGTGGTTCAATTGGCTCAGAACTATGTCGACAAATTGTAAGATTTTCACCTTCAGAATTGATTCTTTACGATCATAATGAGAATGATGTCTACTTCTTAGAAGTAGAATTTAAAACAAAATATCCTAAAGTAAAATTTGAGACAATAATTGGCGATATAAAGGATGTTGGTCTTTTAAAGTATGTTTTTTTTCATTATAAGCCTCAAGTTGTATTTCATTCTGCAGCATATAAACATGTTCCTCTAATGGAAGAGAATGTTATAGCGGCAGTAAAAAATAATATTGTTGGTAGTCGCAATCTTATCTATGCTGCCCATCATTACAGAGTAGAGAGATTTATTCTGATTTCGACAGATAAGGCGGTAAATCCTACAAGTATTATGGGGGCAACTAAAAGGATTGCAGAGACGATTATGCAGGCAAAGGCAAGGTTTAGTAAAACAAAGTTTATGGCAGTGCGTTTTGGAAATGTGATTGGTTCAAGTGGCAGTGTCGTCCCCTTATTTAAAAGACAGATCGAAGAAGGAGGTCCTATAACTGTGACTCATCCTGAAGCTAAAAGATATTTTATGAGTGCAAATGAGGCAGCTAGTCTTGTATTGCAAGCAGGAGCAATAGGTAAAGGTGGAGAAATATTTATCCTGGATATGGGAGAACAGATAAAGATAATCGATCTTGCTAAAAATTTAATCGCTCTTTCAGGTTTGAAGCCTGAGGAAGATATTCCGATAGAATTCATAGGATTAAGAAAAGGTGAGAAATTATATGAGGAGATATTACTTGATTCTGAAAAGGACAAAGCTACTAAATACCATAAAATTTATATTACTTCAGCAGAAGACTTTGATCTACATAAATTAAGGCATCAAGTTAAAGAACTAGAGAGATTAGCAGAAATAATGGATGAGGATAGAGTCATTGAGAAGATGAAGGAGATAGTTTCTTCTTATGTCTCTAATAAAAATAGGGATCAAATATAATGAGAAGGGAGAAAGTTAGAATTATCTTAGATAGATGTATAGAGTATTTACTGTATGTGATGATATTTTTTATTCCTATTTCTATCGCTGCAATTGAGATATTCTTTGGTTTGACTTTGTTCTGCTTTTTAATTAAGAAGATATTGAGGCCTGATTTTAAGTTTGTTAAGAATCCTACTCATTTTTTTCTCTTCCTATTCTTTGGGTTTTGTGCATTCTCCTTATTCAATAGTGGAGTTTACTTTAGCAAAAGTTTGAGGGTTTTATTTTCTAAATGGTTAGAG
>DDKR01000132.1 GCA_002340085.1 Candidatus Omnitrophica bacterium UBA2593 | reverse complement strand
AAAAGATAGCCGGCATTAAAATTAAAAATTATGACTTTATTACTACTTCTCTCCGGCACTTAGGACACAAGATCTTAATTCGATCAGAACGTAGGAATTCTTCTTTTTTAGGCGAGACTTCTTCTTTAAAGGCCAGATTTAGCTGGCTTAAATAAAACAACATAAGAGAAGTATTAGAAAAGACGAGAGGCCCTAATCTTTTAGCTGTCCATAATATTTGATCGTATGGAGCTATAATTTCATTGCATCCTTCACAGAGAACTAAGTCTTTTTCTATCTGCTGTTTAAGCTCTTCTCTTTTAGTAACAGCTAAATCGAACTCCTGTGAGAGTATAAGACCTTTTTCCGTTGGACAATTCATCTGACACTGACCACAGAATATACACATATCTAAGTGATGGGTAAATACTCTTTTAGCTATATTATTTTTGAGCTTGTCTTCAAAACTTAATGCTTTAGAAGGACAGATATTCACACAAGCACCACAGCCGATGCAATTATCTTTATCGAACTGGGGTTTTCCTCGAAATCTCTCATAGGGTGTATGGGGCTGGTGAGGAAAACGGCTTGTATAAGGGCCTTTAATCAATGCTTTGATCGCTTCTTTTAATTCTCTCAGCTTAGGATATCTCATTTTAGAATACTCTTGAAGTTTCTTCTTAGTTCTTTTGTCTTTTTCCGTGAGAGCTCAATCAGATCCCAGCCATTTAATACTTTCTTATCGGTTATTCTGTCTAAAACTATTGTCCTATCAGTGCAAGAATAGCAAGGATCGACTGCTGCTAAGATAATCGCAGCATCACAGATAGTTTCTCCTACAACAGTTGTTTTGTTAGAAGGAACATTCATATAGCTGGGTGCACGGATCTTATGTCTTATAGGTCGATTCGTTCCATCAGATCTTACATAATGTAGGCATTCACCTCGGGGAGCCTCAATACGGCCGATGCCTTCACCTATAGGTATATCTTTGATTTCGGTATTGATTTCACCTTCTGGCATCTTCTCCAAACACTGACAGATGATATTGATTGACTCATATAACTCTAAGATTCTAACTTGTATCTTAGCAAATACACTACCTTCTTCTTTTACAATTACATTCCAATTGATCTGATCGTATATACCATAAGGATCATCTCTGCGTACATCTATATTTATTCCTGACGCCCGTGCAGTTGGACCTACCACACACCATTCAATTGCTTCTTGCTTAGTCAAAACTCCTACACCCTTTAATCTTGCTTTTATTACTGGATCATCGGTTATTGCACCACAAAACATATCTACTACCTTAGTTAAGTCACCAATTGTCTTCTTTATTATAGGAATATCTTCATCTCTTATGTTATGGCGCACGCCTCCGACTTTAAAGATCGCATAATTTTGGCGATTACCTGTAATCATCTCAAAGCAATCTAAGACTGGCTCGCGATAGCGCCATGCCCACATCCAAAGGGTGTCATAGCCAAGGAAATGACCTGCTAGGCCTAACCATAACAGGTGACTATGAATCCTTTGTAATTCCTCTATGATTGTGCGAATATAGAGAGCTCTTTCTGGTACAATATTTTTTTCTCCACCTAACATATCTTCTACTGCCAGAACAAAAGCATAAGGATGACTTGAAGAACATATCCCACAGATACGCTCTACTAAAAATGGGACCTGATCAAAGTGTTTAGATTCAGAGAGTTTTTCGATCCCACGATGAACGTAACCAACAGTAATATCAATGTCAGTTACCTTCTCACCTTCTACAGAAAGCTCAAAAAAAGCAGGTTCTTCTTGTAGAGGATGGTGTGGACCTAAAGGAATTACTATCTTATGACTCATTTTAACTATCTTTTTGTCTTAATGGATATTTTCCTTCTGGCCATTCATCACTTAAAAGGAGGCGTTTTAAATTTGGGTGTCCAACAAAGTTTATCCCCAACATCTCCCATATCTCACGCTCAATCCATTCAGCACCTTTAATTACCGGAGTTATAGATTCAATCTCGGGTTTTTTCTCATTTTTAATCAAAACACGCAAAGAAAAGATCTCACCTGTTTGATCGAAGCTAAAATGATAGAGTATCTCAAGGCCTCCTTGTATGTGTTGTCCAGAAGCAGTAATGAATCTTAAATGCAGATCACCAAATAAAGAGCTTATTACTTCCTTGACATCTTTTGGGCTAATAGTAATATAAATTCTTCTCTCTGAATGTTTGCACCAGTTGACTATTCTATCCTTTAATCTCTCTTTAATGGCTTCAGCCTTCATTTATTTTTTACCTACTTTTTGAATCAACTTTACTACTCCAGCAATGATCGCTTCAGGTTTAGGTGGACAACCTAAGATATAACAATCTACTGGAATTATCTCATCGACTGCACAAGGACTATTATAGGAATCTTTGAACATCGCTCTTCCGCAAGCACAATTACCAATAGCTATTACCAAACAAGGCTGGGGTGCTTGGCTATAAAGTCCTTTTAGCTCTTCTTTAGTCTTATAATTAGGTACACCTGTAACCAAAAGTACATCAGCATGTCTTATACTTCCTACAACGACTATCCCAAATCGCTCCACATCATATCGGGGAGTAAGGGCATCCAAGATCTCGATATCACAATTATTACAAGCTGAACATCCTGCATGGTATACCCATAGAGATTTTGTTAAGACTTTTAGTTTTAAGCTCATGTTCTTAAAAAGCAGACTATTATAAATAAATTCATCTTTAAAGTACTTTTTATATCTTTCTCTCTAACATCTGTAACAATAGAATTCTTTTTTAATTTATTCTCTATTTACCTAATATAGCTAACACAATTGCTACTACAGCAGATAGGGTAATTGGGCCTAAGAAGAATTTTATTGCTTGCTTTGCCTTAATTCTTGGATTTGTGTTTTTTATTAAGATGATAATTATTAAAAGCAAGACATATTTTAAAACTAATCTTTGAATTCCCAAATTTGGCATCCAAAATATAGTGATCAGAAAGATAGGTAGAATGAATAATAGCATTGAATGAACCAATCTAAATACAGCTAAGAGCAATCCTGAGTATTCTGTATAAAGTGTTGGAATTATGCGTTGTTCTGTCTTAAAGATATCAAAAGGAATAAATTCTAATTTTGCCTGAAGACAGATAGTCGCTGATATAAAGGCTATAGCTCCTGA
>DDKR01000104.1 GCA_002340085.1 Candidatus Omnitrophica bacterium UBA2593 | reverse complement strand
TGGTAATGTCGGCATCGGCACAACAGCACCCGGTGGTAAGATCGATATGCGTGATGCCAATGGAAGGCAATTACTTTTGACGAATTCCTCGGCTGGTAACTATTCCTTTCTCAATGCATCTACAAATGCACATCTGTGTGGAAATGCTTATTGGGATCAAGTAAACTGGAATCGGTTCGATACAACAAGACCAGCTTCAGTCGTTTGTGCAGTTGGTGATGATGGAACGATTCATTTCTACACAGCTCCTTCAGGAGCAAATCCAATTTCATTGATAGAGAGGATGCGTATAAGTAATAACGGTAATGTCGGTATCGGAACTGCAACACCAGGATACAAACTCCACGTTGAAGGTTCTTTCTATGCTACCTCTAAGTCTTCTTCTGCTAAGACTTCAAAAGGAGAGTATCTATTCTACTCTGAAGAGGCAACTGAACATTGGTTTAAGGATTATGGTAAAGGCCAATTGAAAAAAGGCGTAGCTAAAATAGAGCTTGATCCTATCTACAGAGAAGCAATCTCTGATTATGAGGTCTTTATTACCTTAAAAGATGACTGTAAAGGAGTCTATATCTCTGAGAAAGAGACCACTTATTTTATAGTCAAAGAACTCCAAGAAGGAAGATCTGATGCTTGTTTTGCCTATCAGATTGTAGGCAAACGAAAGGGCTATGAAGGTATCCGTTTAGAAGCACATAATCAGTCAGAAGAATTTAGAATAGCAAAAGCAGAATTCTAAAATAACGCTATAACCCAACAACGCAAATGTGGTTAACCAACTAAAAGGTGATAAAAGATATAGGAGAAAAGAGAAGATTAAATGTTCTACTATGAGAGAAAATTAAAGAAAGAAGATTTTTCTCAGATCATAGGTGTTGATGAAGTAGGCAGAGGTGCATTAGCAGGACCTGTGGTAGCAGCAGCTGTGCTTTTGAAGAAGAAAAAATTTAAAAACAGAATCTATGATTCTAAAGTACTTTCTCCTTCACAGCGCCTGAAAGCTTATGATGAGATAACTAAAAATTCCTATTATGGCGTAGGCGTAATCAATGAAGAAATAATAGATAGATTAGGTATAAGAGAAGCTACATCAAAAGCAATGGAGAATGCTGTTGGAGATCTTATAAGAGTCTTAAATCGCATGCGTTTACTCTCTAAAAAGGTCTTCATATTAACTGATGGAGACCTTAAGTTAAATATTCCTTATTCTTACAAGAGTATATATTCTTTAGATAAAAAAAGTCTAAGTTGTGCTTCAGCTTCGATTGTGGCTAAAATAATACGCGATAAAATTATGGCTATTTATGACTCTGTTTATTCTGATTATGATTTCTTAAAGAATAAAGGATATGGAACAAAAAAACATATCCACACAATAAAGAAATATGGTATTTCCTCTATCCATAGAAAGACATTTAGACCAATAAGAACTATTGATAAAAAATGATTGAAAGAAAAGATGTTGCTCTGTCTGGAGAAAGAACCGCTTTAGATTTCTTAAGAAAGAAAGGTTTTAGGATAATAAATAAAAATTATAGGACTAAATTCGGTGAAATAGATATTGTTGCCCAAGACAAAAGAACTTTATGTTTTATAGAAGTAAGGACGAGAAATACAGATACTCAAATTTCTCCTAAGGAATCTGTAGATTCTAAAAAGCAAGAAAGAATTTCTAAGTCTACTCTATCTTACTTAAAAGAGAAAAAATTGCTGAAGAAAAAAGCACGTTTTGATGTCATCTCCATTTCAATTAAAAAATCAGGAGAAAGAGAGATAGAGTTAATAAAGAATGCTTTTAGTTTAAACCCAAAATTTCTCTACTGAGATGTATAGTAGTATACTGCTCTTCAGTATACTGCTCTTCATTAAGAAATAGGTGCAAATTAGGAGAGAACACGCTAAAATGATCATATCACCTAGCATTGAGTTAAAAACCAAATTAGAATTAGAAGAAACAGATCTATGAAAATAAAAGCCAAGAATAAAGAACTCTTAAGCCAAATAGAACAGCTTAAAGCCAACCACCCCTTTTGGGGCTACAGAAGAATCTGGGCATATCTAAAGTATTGTTTAGGTATCCGTGTCAATAAAAAGCGTATCTACCGGCTAATAAGAGAAAACAACCTTTTGGTCTTACCCAATACAAAACTAAAAGTCATAAGAGCCAAATACATGAATAGAAGCAAACCAAAAGCAGAAAGACCTAACCAATTCTGGGGTATTGATATACCAGAGATACTACTTAAATCTTTTGGCTGGCTTTATTTGGTCATTACTCTTGACTGGTTCTCTAAAAAAATCATTGGCTACTCTCTTAAAGTACGCTCTAAAGCCAGTGATTGGTTAGAGGATTTAATCTGGCTTAAAACAAAAAGAATGGGAATTACCATTTGATGTTGAAGAAGACCTATTTAGGCCATAAGAGCAGTTTCAGTTTGAGAAAGAACAATTACTACTTACTACTAAAATTTAAGTTAACAAATGGAGGTCAGTACAGATGTTATCGGATTTAGAAATTACCAGAAATGTAACTCCAAAGCCAATCACAGAACTTGCTAAAAAGCTCGGTTTACGAAAAAAAGAATTAGAACTATATGGAGAATATAAAGCCAAAGTAAAGTTAGAAACCTTAAATAGGCTCAAAGATAGAAAAAACGGAAAGTATATCTTAGTTACTGCTATTACACCTACTCCTTTAGGTGAAGGTAAAACTGTAACGACTATTGGTCTGGGTATGGCTTTAAATAGGATAGGTAAAAAAACAACCATTTGCATAAGGCAGCCGTCTTTAGGGCCTGTCTTTGGAATAAAAGGAGGTGCTGCAGGTGGTGGATATTCACAAGTCATTCCCATGGAGGACTTTAACCTACATTTTACCGGAGACATCCATGCTGTAGGATTAGCCCACAATTTAGCAGCTGCTTTTTTAGATAACCACATCTATAAGACAAATAAATTAAATATTAATCTCCAAAGGATATTCTGGCGGAGAGTAGTAGATGTAAGTGACCGATCCTTACGCAACACAGAGATTGGTTTAGGAACAAAAGATGATGGCATCCGGCGGCAATCGGGTTTTGATATTACAGTCTCTTCTGAGGTAATGGCAATTTTGGCTTTGGCTGAAGATCTCTTTGATCTAAGAAAGCGTTTGGGTAGAATCGTTTTGGCAGAAGATCTCAATGGTAGGCCAGTTATCTGTGAAGATATAAAGGTTTCTGGAAGTATGTGTGCGCTTTTAAAAGACGCAATAAAGCCAAATTTAATTCAAACACTTGAACATACTCCTTGTTTTGTCCATGCAGGTCCTTTCGCCAATATTGCCCATGGAAATTCTTCAATAATTGCTGATAAACTCGCCTTAAAACTTTCTGATTTTGTCGTCACTGAAGCCGGCTTCGGCGCAGACTGTGGGGCAGAAAAATTCTTCGATATAAAATGTCGGGCCTCAAAATTTACACCTAACTGTGCAGTCTTGGTATGCTCTGTTAGGGCTTTGAAGATGCATTCAAATAGATTCAAGGTGATTGCAGGCAAACCCTTAGATCCCAGCCTATTGAAAGAAGATCTAGAGAGTTTAGAGATGGGTCTATGTAACTTAGAAAAGCAAATTGAGAATATCTTAGTCTTTGGCATTCCTTGCGTAGTAGCCATAAACAGATTTGATACTGATTCAGAGAAAGAAATAGATTTGGTTTTGAAAAGAGCAAAAGATACAGGTGCAGATGATTGTGTAGTAAGTACAGTCTTCAAAGATGGTTCAAAAGGAGGAATAGATTTAGCAAAAGCAGTTGTAAGATCAGCTTCTAAACCGAATAATTTCAAATTTCTGTATCCTCTAGATTTCTCAATAAAAGAGAAAATTGAGACTATTGCAAAAATGATATATGGAGCAAAGAGTGTAGAGTATTCTCCAATTTCAGAGGAAAAGATTAATAAATATACAGAACTCGGCTGGGATAAGTTACCCGTATGTATGGCAAAGACCCACCTCTCCTTATCCCATGATCCAAATCTCAAAGGAAGACCCAAAGATTTTATTTTACCTATAAGAGATATCCATGCCTCAATAGGTGCGGGTTTTTTATATCTTCTATGTGGACAGATACAGACAATGCCTGGGCTTCCTACCCATCCATTAGGAGAAAGAATAGACATAAATGAAAAAGGAGATATCATAGGATTATCTTAAGATGTATGCTTTTAGATCTCTCAAAAGATACTTGGATGACTTAGCAGCAAGACTTCCTGCACCTGGAGGAGGTTCAGCTTCAGCATTGGTAGGTGCTTTAGGATGTGGATTACTTTCAATGGTAGCAAATTTTACCATTGGGAAGGAAAAATATAAGAGATTTGAAAGAGAAATTAAGAAGATATTAAATCTTACTGAGAATTATCGTAAAAGACTTTTAGAATTAGTCGATTTAGATGTGAAGAGTTTTAAAGAGAAGGATTTTAAGAAAGCTACCCAGGTTCCTTTGGAAGTATGTCAAATCTGTGTAAAGGCAATTAAATTCTGTCCTGTCTTAGAAAAAAAGGGGAATCAGAATTTAATCAGTGATGTAGAGGTAGCAAGAGAATTTTTAAAAGCAGCCTTTAAAAGCGCATTGGCAAATGTAAAAATAAATTTACCCAAGATAAAGGACAAAAATTTTATAAAAAAAGTAACTAAATCATTTTACTCCTGGAGGTGGCTACTCTATGGCTAATCTATTAGAAGGTAAAACAATCTCAGCAAGAATCAAGGGGGATTTAAAAAGAGAAATCTCAAATCTTAAATCCGAACTTAAGATTGCCTTGAAGTTATCTTCTATTCAGGTAGGTGATAATCCTGCGGTTGAGGCTTACATTAAATCACAAAAGAGAGTAGCTGAAGAATTAGGAATAGTTTATCAGTTATGTAAATTCAATGAGGATATCTCTGAATCTGAACTTACTGAATTCATACAAAGGCTAAATTCTGATGAATCTGTAAATGGTATAATTATCCAATTGCCTTTACCTCCTCAAATAGATTATAAAAGGATGAGTCAATTCATATTACCTGAAAAAGATGTAGAGGGAGTAAATCCTACTAATATCGGTAAGATCGTATTTGGTAAAGCAAAGATTCTTCCCTGTACACCCCAGGCGGTAATGGAGTTATTGAAAGAGACAGAGATTGATTTATATGGTAAAGAAGTAGTTATTGTTGGTCACTCCGAAATTGTAGGAAAACCTTTAAACCTCCTGTTATTAGATAGATTTGCCACAGTCACAGTTTGTCACATTGGAACTTCTCAAAAAGGAAATTTAGAAGAACATGTAAAGAGAGCAGAGGTCTTAGTTGTAGCAGTAGGAAAAGCTCATCTTATCAAAGGTGATTGGATAAAAGAAGGAGCAGTTGTTATCGATGTAGGGATAAATAGAGTAGGTGATAGAATCGTAGGAGATGTGGAGTTTGAAGTTGCAAAAGAGAAAGCTTCCTGGATTACACCTGTTCCGGGTGGGGTAGGTCCTTTGACAGTTACAATGTTGATGCGTAATTTAGTAGAAGCTGTAAAGTTACAATCTTAGAGATGAGGAAGAAAACAGCTTTAAGAGAAAGAATCTATTCAGAAGACCTCAAAAAAGCAGCGAAAAAATCTGTAGAAGAAAAATTAAGAGATGTGCTTTTACTTTCAGAATTCTGTTGTCTTCTAAAAGAAAAAGCAGATACCAGAACTAAAAAAGTTACTTAAAGATATAACTAGATTACTTTCTCTGCTGAAAAGAAAGGGCGAAATCAAAGGATATTGTCTTGTTGTAAGAATTAATTGAAAACTTTACTCTCAAAGATCAAATGATTCAAAAGTACTTTCATCAATTGAGCACAGGTTTTTCTTTTGGCTTGACTTCAGGTGTAATTACAGCTTTAGGTATGATTGTAGGCCTATATTCAGCTACATCTTCAAAATTAGCAGTCGTTGCAGGGCTCATAGTCCTGGCAATAGCTGATGGTTTAGCTGACGCTGTAGGTCTACATATATTTGAGGAATCTGAGTTAGAGAAAGGAAAAACTAAACACATTCCAAAGGAGATATGGTTGACTACCTTTTTTACCTTTCTCTTTGTCTTTGGTTTTATCTTAACTTTTGTTATTCCTATTTTGATCTTTCCTTTAAAGACAGCTACATTTGTAGCCATTGTTTGGGGAATATTGCTTCTTATTCTCCTCAATTTTGGTATTGCTAAATTAAAAGGAGAAAACTCAATAAGACTTATCTTTGAACATGTTTCTTTGGCCTTCTTGGTTATTTTCATCTCTTATTACACAGGTAATTTAATTACTAAGTGGGCCAATAATTTGAATTGGAAGTAAATGACCTTTAAAGAGAAGATAAAAACAGA
>DDKR01000116.1 GCA_002340085.1 Candidatus Omnitrophica bacterium UBA2593 | reverse complement strand
CAAGACTATATCTTAAAGCAACTATCTTCATCTTTGGTCTATCCTGAGTCAGATACAGGTAAAGATTACTGGAAAAGAGTATATGAAGAAGTCTTAAAAATTGCCAAAACCACAAAGTTACCGGTTAATACCTTTAATAAGATCTGGATTACACCTGAGAAAGCAGTAGTTTATGAGAATGAGAGTTCTTGCTTAATCACAGAGGCAAGCTTAAAAGTAATGTTAGAAGAAGATTATCTTGCTCTATCCGAGAATTCGAAGATAAAACCTCAGAATTCTGTATCTTCTACTCTTAACCAAGAAATCCACAAGGCCTCATCACAAGTTATGAAGGATACAATCCTTCCCAAAATAGCCCGAGATGTAAACTATGGAAAGAACTTTGCTAACTTAAGGCAAATCTATCATTCTCTGATTTTGGCTTGTTGGTTTAAGAAGAAGTTCAAAGAATCAATCTATAAACACTACATCGACCAAGGAAAAATTACAGGTATTGACTTAGAAGACAAAGATGTAAAAGAGAAGATCTACTCACTCTACACCCAAGCCTTCAAAAATGGCTTATACAACTACATTAAGACCGAATCCGAACCAAAGACAAAGAAAAGGATAAAGAGAAAGTATTTTGGAGGAGGAACAGCTTTTATGGAGATGAATACCCAATTTCTATCCTTTTCAAGTCTTTCTGAGTTTTATTTAGAGGATTGTCATGCAAAAAATAGGGCGAAACTTGTAGTTACAATGGAGGGACTAACAGGAGGAATTGCCAATTCACCGATTGAATCAGCTTTGGATTTCTTGGGTCTCACAGGTAGTAAATATTTTTTCGAAGAGTTTCAACGTGTTTTAAACACATATAGTGATGAAATTAAAACCTATCCGCGGTTAATACTAGAGATTCATGTAGATTATGAAGAGAGAATATTAGAAATAGAGAGAATAGGAGGAAGAAAGGTGAATGAGAAAGATGAAACTATTAGCGCGTGGGGGGATATACTTATCCCAGCAATTCGAATAGTACCTTCTAAAGATATTGTTTTTCTATCTGAAGATATTATTTTTCTACATAATGTCGAAGCTGTTCTAAGAAAGCTTACTAAGGAAGTAGCTTTCATAATAGAAGTAAAACTACCAAGTAATTTTGATTTTGAAAAAGGAGAAGAGCTTTCGCATCAACTTTTTAATATTATCAATGAGGTTATCTGTGATCTCTGTGATCAAAAGAAGTTTGAAGTTATTGTTGATAAGAAAATGGGGCTTCCTACGATTAAAGTTTCTTTTCCCGACAACACTGTCAGTAGTGCACTTAAACAACATCCATTAGATCTAGGTCCAGGTGGTATCGATCTAGGAAGAATAGAAGATATAGTAGGTACTCAGTTTGCTTCTTCACCTTTGGCTTTATCTCCTGAGTGGGAGGAGAGATTTAAAACCTCCTTCTATGGCTTCAGGATAGATAGATTTGAGATCAATCCACTCGGATCTTCTGAAATTTATCAGTTCTTTAAGATTCCACCACCTTTGCCTCTGAAGACAGAATGAAGTTAGCATAACTTGGAGGAAGTGAATTTAAAAGATGCTTCCAAAGAAAGAAAGCGGTTTCAGATTGTAAAATAGCAAATTTGAGAAATGTAAGACCCCATTCCACTCCGGGAGTGGAAATGGTAAATGAAAAGGTAACTCTATAATACAAGGAAGGATGAAACCTAAGAGAACCATTTTTAAAGGTATGAGTCTTTTTATAGGAGTTTGTTTCCTTATTCAGACAATCTTTCCCAGTTTTTCCTTTTCCCAGGAACTCTTACTTCCTAAACCTACTGAATTTGTGAATTTATCTTCTTTTTACTCATTTCCTGTACTAAAAGGAATGAAATTTGATCCAAGCAATCCCTTAAAGATAGAGTTTATCATTGATTCCGGAGATCAAAGAGAAGTAAGTAAAGAAGAAGCGACTCAACTGATTAGATACTTTCTCTGTGGCTTGACCATCCCAGAAGAAGATATCTGGATAAATCTATCTTCTTGTGCAGAAGATAGATTCACTAAATTAATTGGAGAAGCAAGAGACCAACTTTTAATCCTTGAATTTTATGATGCTCCATAAAAAAATAATTCTCCCTCTTTTATTTTTATCAATCCCTTTGTCTTGTTTTGCACAAAACTTAGAAGAGGTACTTCTTTTTATCCATACACCTCAACAGCTCTCTAATTGGCTTTTAAATGAATTTGAATATGTAGGTGAAATTCCAGATTATTGGCAAAAGCCCAAAGAGACCTTAAATTTAAGAAAGGGTGATTGTGAGGACTTTGCGATATTAAGTCAAGAGGTTTTAGCACATTTAGGCATGGAAAGTGAAATCTTGATCATAAAATTTAAGAATTTAAGAAGAGGCCATGCAATATGTATTTATAAAGACAAAGGATTCTATAGTTTTATCTCTAATCAAAAACTCATTAAGACCAAAGCAAACTCAATTGAAGGAGCAATTGAAAGGGTATATCCTGATTGGGAGAAAATAATATTTACTAATTCCAAAAGGCAATATCTTAAAGTAGTGAGCAGACAGAAGAGGACTTTTTAAAAGGAGTTTTTAGATATTCTTAAATAAATTTAAACGATTCTTTCGCAAAACGAATGTAAGGAGAGTTTATCACTGCGTAGATGATAAAGGATAGGGGATCAAATGCAAGAAAAGAGAAGGTATGTACGTTGGCAGATAAAGAATCCTCTCTATTACAAGGTTGAAGGCTCAAGTTTAGAGAAAGAAGCTCTACTCAAAGACATCAGTAATGGAGGAGCAGGTATACTCATCTTAGAAGAGTTACCCAAAGATTGTCTTTTAGATCTAGTCTTTGAGATTCCGGATAGAGTAAATTTCATCTCAGCTCAAGGTAAAGTTGTTTGGCAGAAAGAAACCGGAGCTGAAGATAGAGCTCAATTTACTACTGGTATATCTTTCATTCGATTTAGAGATATAGATAAGGAGAAATTATACACCTATATTCGCCAGAACTTTCCTGAAGAACTGAACCAGAGATGGTGGCAAGGTTTAAAGTAAATCGGTATTCTGTGATTCAATTATTCTATGGGAGATAACAGAGATAGTATGATATTTTTCTAAAGAGGGATAAAGAAACCCTGTCTTTGGTTAGTTTTTAAGGTAGGATGGTATCAAAGTACAGAGTAAAGCCATGGCATCCCTCTTGAAAAGGAGGAAACTGTGAGAGGAATTGAGGAGAAGAGAAAGCATACAAGATTCAATACCCATCTATCTGTAAGATTCCAATTGAAGAATCAGCCTTCCAAATTCGGCTATACCTCCAGTAGAGATATCTCTGAAGGAGGAGTAAGGTTAATTTTGGATGAGTTCCTTCGACCAAAAACAGAAGTTCTGCTAGAGATGATCCTTTTGGGAAGAGTTATCAACCCTGAAGCTGTAGTTGTTTGGTCCCAAAGAATATCTCATTCTGATAACTATCAAACTGGCCTACAATTCTTAAAGATAGAGAGAATTGAAAACCAAAGGCTTAAAGAATATATAAATCATAATAGAAGACCTTAGGAAAGATGCCGAAAGAGAAATCAAAAATCATTAACTGTACAGGTTACAGAAAACCCTTAAAAAGATTAAAACATTACTATCGAGATAGTAAATATTAATACGACAAGGTCTGTTGGAGAAAATCAAAAAGAGTCGGCTAAAAACCACCTACAGAAAGAAGAAAGTATCCAAGAATAAAAGAGAACCCACCTTTAAAATCAAAGAGTGAAGAATTCGATAGTGTTGCCGGAACGAAAAATACTTCTACTTCTGGTGTGTGTACTATAAGTTGTCACTGAAAAGCTAATTAGTTTGTCTTTATTTATCCTGTGTTTGTTGATCTTTTCTGAAGACTTAAATTTTATCTAACTAACCATATTCAGAAGACTATCTAAATTGTCTTCAGGATAATCCAAAACCTCTTAAGATACTTACTTTAAACCTAAATTGAACAGTTTATAAAAATTTAATAAAATTTTAGTTGATTTTTTGGTAAATGTTGCATAACAATTGTCTAAAAATGTTTATAAAGGAAACTTATTTTAAGTATAAAGGGAAGAAATGCATCAATGCCTCTATAGTAGAAGGCTATAGGGATGTAGCTAGGAAGGTAAGGCACAGACTAATTGTGAACTTAGGCCCTATTAAGAACCAAGAAGACAGAATAAGGTATCGCCATATATTAGAAGACTTAAAGAGAGGTGAAGAGTGGGTTAAATTAAAAGACCTAAAATTCTGCGATCAAACTGAATTCGGTCTACTCTATTTTTCAAAGAGAATACTAAGAAATATAGATATTTTAGGTATTTTTGAAGAGGTATTTAGTAAGACTAGAATAAAAGAGGCAGCAAATATCTTCTTTGGTCTAATCTCAAACCGACTTTGTGAGCCTTGTAGTGATTTGAGTTTTACCAAATGGTTTGAGAAGAATACTTCTCAAAAATTCACTGAACAAAAAGTATATAGATTCCTATCGTATCTGTATTCAAAAAAAGAGGAGATCGAAGACAAGATTTTTGAGCTACTTAAAACAAAAGGAATGATAGATACTAAAGTTGTATTTTATGATTTAACCAGTAGTTATTTTGAGTCTACAACTTCAGAGATTGCAGATTATGGTTATTCAAGAGATGAGAAATCAGGCAAAAAGCAGATTGTGATTGGCATCGTTCTATTCAATAAATTCCCCATAGCAACCTATGTTTTTAGAGGTAATACTCAAGATAAAACCACTTTAAGTAAATTCGTAGACCAGATAAGAAACCGCTTTAAAGTCAAAGAGTGCATTGTCATCTCTGATACGAGGAATCTTATCAATTAAAAATATCAAAGAAATAGAGAATTCTAAATTTCATTATATAATTACCACAAAGAGAAGAAAGATTCCCAAATTTCTTAAAGAGTTATTCACAAGGCCAAATTACTCTAAGATAAGAAAAGATAATCAGACATATGTATTGATTTTAAACGAAGAAAGAAGAAAGGAAGAACTTCAAAGAATAGAATCTTTATTTGAAAAAATTAAAAGCCAACTAAGAAAGAACAAGGATGCAATCAGCCTTGCCCAAAAATTTGGAAAAGCCTCCAAGTTCATTGATTTTAAAGAGATGAAGATAAATGAAAAAGTCTATGAATATGAGAAACTCATTGCAGGAAAATATATCCTGGTTACTTCTACTGATTTTAAGCCTGAAGAATTAGAAGAAAGATATAAAGGACTCCGAGAGATTGAAAGATTCTTTAGAGAAATAAAGTCATTTGTTAAAGTAAGACCTATATGGCACAGAAAGACTGAAAATATCGTAGCCCATGTATTCATCTGTAGTTTTGCTTTATTTGTCAAAAGATTGCTTGAAGAGATTCAAAAAGGTACTTTGGAGACCCTCAAGAATATAAAAGCAGCAATCATAGAAACAGAGATTGGAAATTTCTTTT
>DDKR01000030.1 GCA_002340085.1 Candidatus Omnitrophica bacterium UBA2593 | reverse complement strand
CTTATAACTTCACTTTGCGCCTCATCTTTTACTGCAATCCGACTCTTAATCAATCCGCGAGAGGATTCACCTATAAGTTCCCCTTTTTCTTTGATTTTAATCTTATCATCACCATAGCCACAAATCCTTACTACCATCTCCAAAACTGAGTTATCAGAGATTATACTCTCATAGTCTAAATCAAAGACACCAACCCTTCCCCTTAGAAGAGAAAAGTTTGTAATCCAATGGCTATTCTTTCCTACTCTAACTTTTGCTTTGGGGATGACCTCAATTCCACCAATCAAACCATGAAAATGAACTTCATTATATTCAAAATAAGTGTTATCACCAATCTGAATCTCTGCATCCATCTTATGAATAACCTTTACTGCATTGGGAAAGACACAATGAGCTAAGATCTTTATAGAAGCACCATCTTCGATCTTAGCTTTTATTTTGATCTCTTGAAGGCCTTCTTTGGGTAAGAGCCCAAAACATAGATGTACTGGATTCTCAATCTTTGTATTTTCCTCAACCTTCATTTCTATATCTACACCTGTAGAGGTCTCTTTAGGCTCTAAGATCAAACCTTTAACCAAATGACTCCCCACCACCTCATTTTTATGAACAATCAGATGAGCGATCTGAGAATCTTTGAAGACAGCAGGAATCCCTCCTGCTTGACGATAGGCCTCCAACATCAACTCATAGTCCTGCATGATTTTTTAACTTTCTTCTATCTCTCTGTTTTCGTCGGTAGGGAACAACTTAGTTGGACAAGGAAGACATCTTTTTTTGAAGTACCCACCTACTTCTTTTGGTCTTCCTTCTTTTACGATAGAACCTGAACACATAAGAGAAGTTACATCTGCAATTTCAGAGACCTCTTCACGATGAGTAATCAAAATAACAGTTACACCTTGTCTTTTCAAATCTCTTATTACACCAACGATATTATCTAAGGCTAAAATATCGATTCCTGAGTCAGGTTCGTCTAAGATTGCTAATTTTGGTTGCATAGCAAAGACTGCTGCTAATTCAATCCGCTTCCTCTCGCCCCCACTCAAAGTCTTATCAACATATCTATCCAGATAATCTTTTGGCTCTAATAGAACATGGTAGAGTGACTCCTCAATTAACTTTTCATCTCTTTCTTTCGTTCCCACTTTAATATAATCTCTAACCATCAAACCTTCGAACCTTGCTGGCTCCTGCCAAGCTAAGGTTATTCCCATCTCTGCCCTTTTATTTATGGTAAGATCAGTAATATCTTTTCCCATAAAATAGACTTTTCCAGTTTGCATGGTGTAACCACCGCAACCCATAATCACATAAGCCAGACTCGATTTACCAGCTGCATTTGAACCTAAGATTGAATGGATTAAACCTTCTTTAACCGAAAGATTCAAATCTTTCAAAATTTGTCTTTCTTCTAAATTAAGTGAAACATTTTCTATCCTTAATATTTCCTTTCTCATTTTTATCTACAAATACTCGAATTTCTTTTTCTCAAAAGCATTGCCAAATTTAACCTATCTAAGGATTTTTCTATCTCTTCTTTTAAATTTAACCATATAGACTTTATGTTGCATCCTCCAAAACCCCTACATTTCAAATCCTCTTTGAAGCAGATTGTATCTAAAATATTTTCTTCTTGGGCTTCAATGACATCCTTCAAAGTTATAGATTCAGGCTTCTTAGCTAATATGTATCCACCTTTTACTCCCCGAATACTCTTGACCAAATTCTTCTTCTTAAACCTTATAAGGAGTCTTTCTACATAATCTTTGGAGATCTTCTGTACTTCTGAGATCTCACCTAAAGTAACTACGGATTCTTTTCTGGCAATGCTTAAAAGACAAGCCAATCCATAAATAGTCTGACGATTAATACGCATTTTTAAAGACTATACCTTTATCTCTTCTAAAACCCTCTTACTTACTCCGATGATCATCAAGCCCAAAATTTCTTTAGTCTTTGGGTCTATTCTAATAATTGTTCCTTGTCCTATATCTATTCCCTCTGCAGGCTTAAGTTCTCCTATAGATATGTGACGTTATTCTTTGAAGTAATAAAAATCATCTTACCTGAAAAGAATACAATACTTGAATAATTTTGTCAAGTATTATTTTAAAAAATTACATCTGATAACCCACAATGCTGTAAACAACAAATTTAATCATTCTGTCTGTTTCTTTAAACTGTCTGTTTCTTTAAAGAGTCCCTTTTACTGAAAAGTATCTCTCACCTCTATCGGGTAAGATTACTACTACTGTCTTTGTCTTATCTAATTCCTTGGCAATCTCTAATGCAGCCCAAACAACTGCTCCTGCAGATATCCCTACTAACAAGCCCTCTTCTCCAGCTAATCTCTTCATGGTCTTAAAAGCATCACCATCTGTAACCTGAATAATCCTATCGATGATCTTACGATTTAATATCTGGGGAATAAATCCTGCGCCAATGCCTTGAATTTGATGGAAGCCTGCTTTTCTTCCTGAAAGGACAGCTGAATTAGAAGGCTCAACCGCAACTATCTTAATCTTAGGATTGTATCTTTTTAAGACCTTACCTACACCTGTAATCGTACCCCCTGTTCCTACACCAGCTACAAAGACATCTAATCTTCCTCTGGTCTGTCTTAATATCTCTTTGGCGGTGGTCTTACGATGAATCCGGGGGTTAGCTGGATTCTTAAATTGCTGGAGCATAAGACTATTCGGGGTCTCTTTTAAAAGCTCTTCTGCTCTCTTAATTGCTCCTTGCATACCTTCTTTGGCTTGAGTAAGTATGACTTCTGCGCCATAGGCTTTAATTATATGGATTCTCTCTGCACTTACATTTTCAGACATAGTAAGGATACATCTGTATCCTTTTACAGCACAAACCATAGCTAAACCAATTCCTGTATTTCCTGAAGTAGACTCAATGATCACTGAACCTTTTTTAAGTAGACCTTTCTTTTCTGCATCTTCAACCATTGCCAAACAGATCCTATCCTTTAGGCTTCCAGCTGGATTGAAACTCTCTAATTTGGCTAAGATTTTAGCTGAATTTGGTCTTACAATTTTATTGAGTCTAACCATTGGTGTCTGACCAATCAATTCTAAGATATTTTCAAAGACCTTATCAAAAGGCATACTCCTCCTTCACATTATAATCCTTTACAATTTAAGCCGTGCTTATTTTGTCAAGGGTAATATTTCTAACCTCTACTTATTGACAACACATAAGTGGGTGGGGATTATCGCACCAATTCCAAGCTGGACTTAAACTCGCTCCTCTAGTCCTATGACCTCCCCAAAAATTACCACTTTGAGTCCATCCACTACAATCGGACACTAGACGATTGGTATTAGTATCCATCAATGTTCCTGTTGAATACCATGCCCAGCCACCATCAATATTTATCCCCTGATTTATACTATTGAGAAGCTCGCTTGCCGTACATAAATGACTCCCCGGATATTGGGCGGCACATCTTTCATTTGCTCCTGTGTAACCACCCATATTACCAGTATATTGGGCAGTTGTTCTACCAACATATACTCCTAATCCGCTTGGCCAACTTGTTCTTGTTACTCCACCCAATCGGATCCCCCCTCCTCCCATATCCAAAGCAGCCTGTGGATCCGGCGTCCCAATGCCGACACGACCATTATTTCTAACTGTAAAGAGTGGGTTCCATACTTCTGGATTACCACCACAGGTAAAACAGGGTACTACCCCTATTACAAAGCTATCATCTCCACCAGTATTGTCACCAATTCCAATGCGAAATTCAGACCAATCATCTCCAACATCTGCTCTCTCTATCCACAATTGATCTGTGTTTTGAGCAGGTCCTCCAATATATAACCTGTTTGTCTGTAACTCATTGTAACTTCCATAAGGTGAAGGATAATAGGTAGTAATAGTAATAGATTCTTCTTGACCAAAGCAGACTGTACAAAGACCAAAGAGCATTACTCCCAGTAAGATTAGCTCTTTGAGAGTAGTTCTTCCAAACACCAAACACCTCCTTTTTTTGAGAATTGATTAAATTCTTAAACTCCTGATTTTTTCTTCGTTAAGACCTGAAACTGAGATTGTCTCCTCTCTTTTATTGCTAAGAAAAGTAGCTACTATCTCTAAATGAGGCTTTGGATGGCCATCACAGTATCGAGCAATTATTTGGGAGGCCAAAAGAATAGTCTCTCTATCAAAATATGGCCGGCCCAATCCAATAGGTCCCTTTACATATCTGGGTCTAAAGTATATATCTCCTTCTCTTGTGAGTTTCAATAAACTCTCGTTTTCCTCCTTATTTCTGCCTACTACCAATTTTGCCTGAGGAGAAAGTCTAAAGTGTCTGCCTAATTTTAAGAGCTGGATGTCTCTGACTTTAAAATTTGGCTCATACCTTATTAAATCCTTCATCCTTCTGGTGAATTCTATATCTGTAAGTAGGCATCCTCCTGAAGGTGTGGGATAAGTAGAAATTCCCAATTCCTCGGCTAATCTCATCTGAGGTTTGCGAGAACGACCGCAGAAATCTTTCAATTTCTCTCTATCTACAATACCTCTGATCTCAGGAATTGTGGGTTCTAAAAGCTTTGCTGAAAGAGGTCTTAAGATCAAACCTTTCAGTCCAGAATCTTTCTCGATAATCTTTAAGGCGTCTCTCTTCTGAGACATAGGACGTTCTCCTAAGACTTCACCTGTAATGAGAAAATCAGCACCTATTTCTCTCATATACTCACCTGCTTTCTTGAGCATAAATATCTTGCAGTCTATACAGGGATTAAGGTTCTTGCCATAGCCGTACTTTGGGTTCTTGACTATTCTTAAGAATTCTTGACTGACCTCAAATACTCTAAACTTTACAGAGAGACTTTCTAAAGACTTTGAATTATAATCCCAGAAGACAGTTGAGAAATTAACCGCTTCAACTTCTATTCCTTGATTGAGAACGAGCTCTATAGCTAAGATACTGTCTAGGCCTCCTGAGAATAAAGCAATTGCCTTTGGCATATCTATTTTTCTAATTCCTTTAAAATTAATTCAGCGGCTTTCTTACCGGATAACAACATCCCACCGAATATAGGGCCCATACGAAAGCCACCAAAGACTGTATTTGCTGCCATTCCACAGACGTAAAGTCCAGAACAAATCTCTTTGGAATTTTTTATGACCTCTCTTTCAGCAGCTTCTGCCCACATCGACTTCTCACTCATAACCCTTCCAGTTTTTGTTTTAAGTCTTATATCCGACTTTCTCTCCACAATACGAGTGACTTCAGCAGCATGTCCAGTAGCATCAACCACAAACTTTGCTCTTACAGTAATCGGATCTACGTGCAAATTTGCAAGTTCTACTGCTGTCCAATTTAAAACAACCCCCGTTATACACTTATTCCTTATCATCACATCCTCAACGCTTAACAGATTAAATATCTTAACACCAGCCTTAATTGCTTTCGAGCAAATCGTTGATACTGTTTCAATTGAATCAGCTAAATAGTAACCTTTCTCATAGATCTTAGTTTCTATCTCAAATTCATCTAATATCTCTTTTGCGGTGGATTGGATTACTATCTCACCGAACATCATCCCTCCTGCCCACATCCCACCACCTACAGCTAACTTCCTTTCAAAGATTGCAACTCTCTTTTTCTTTTTAGCTAAGTAGTACCCACAACACATCCCAGATGGCCCAGCACCAGCAATGATGACATCAGTATCTAAAGATTCAGTGAGTTTATCAGTGTAAGCTGAAATTATTGCCTTTGAAATCTTTATCTCATCTAATCCCATTTTTTTCCTCCTCTATTCCCAAACTCCATAGATTCCTTCACCACAGAATTTACACTTATCTTTCACAATGTTGTTTCCTAAGACGGAAAAACCAAGCCTTCGGATCAACAATTTTTTACATTTAGGACAATAGGTATTCTCAGCTTGGTGGCCGGGAACATTTCCAATATAGATATATTTTAGGCCTACAGACTCAGCGATCTTCTTTGTCTCTTCTAAGGTACTGACCGAAGTAGGAGGCAATGCGGTTAACTTATGCATTGGCCAAAACCTTGAGAAATGTAGAACTGTATCTTCACCTAAGTTCTCCTTTATCCAAACACACATCTCTCTTATTTTCTCTAAATCATCGTTCTTTGTAGGAATTACTAAATTGGTTATCTCCAGATGTACACCTTCTTCTTTTATAATCTTTAATGTCTGTAAAATTGAAGGGAGGTCTCCATGGGTCAACTCAGAATAGAATTCCTCAGTAAAGGCTTTCAAGTCGATATTTATAGCATCTAAATACTTACAGAGTTCTCTTAAAGGCTGAGGGTTTATATACCCTGAGGAATGTACAGTATTTTTTATTCCCTCTTTTTTAGCTAACTTTGCAGTATCTAACATATATTCAAAAAAGACAGTCGGTTCAGTATAGGTATAAGAGATAGATTCGCATTTTTTCTCCTTTGCCATCCTTATTAAATCTTCTGGTGAAAGCAAAAAGTTTCTTATCTCTTCTGGTCTAACTTGAGATATTGACCAATTCTGGCAAAACCTACATCTCAAATTGCAACCCGCGGTTGCCAAAGAAAAAGCTTTACTTTTGGGGAGAAAATGAAAAAAAGGTTTCTTCTCAATAGGATCAACATGAACCGCACAAGGCAAACCATAAGATAAAGTAAATAACTCTCCTTTTATATTCTCTCTTACTCCACAGAAACTGCGTTGACCAGCTCTTAAAATACATCTCTTTGGACAAAGATTACACCGAACCATATCTCCTTCTAATTTCTCCCAATATAGTGCCTTGTGGGGTGTAATCTTTCTGGCAATAGGTGTAGCTTGGGTCCTTACATCTTGTGAATAAAGACTATTTACAAAAGAAAGGGTTAAGATCAAAGAAATCAAAAATCTCATGTTCTTAAAATCCTAATTACAAGTTGTAAACCTAAATAGATTAAAAATAAACCACAGACACGATTAAAGATATCTAAAAATCTTTCTCTTCTAAGAATAAGTTTTGGCAAACCTGCAGATAGTATCCCCAAAGGAATGAGAGGAGAAATCATAGTTCCTAAACCAAAACACAAACCTAAAAATGCTCCATACAGTATATCCTTAGAGACAACAGCAATATAACCAAGAATACCTAACATAGAAATACAAGGTGAGAATCCAATTAAAAGACCTAAGATAACTAAACTCTTCGAACTCTGAGAAGTTGTATATCTACACATTCTCTGACAAATCTTTAGTCTTGGACTCTTTCCTAAAAGAAGGATTACTCCTATCAGAAGGATAAATAGACCTATAATAAAATGTATGTTTTTGGCGAGTTTATCTCCATAAAATCTATATACAGTCAATTGGCCAAAGATAGTAACAACTGAAGCTAAGATGACATAAGCAAATATGCGGGATAAAGAAAATAGAATCACAGATCTCAATCCCTTAAGCCATCCTGATTGAGTTGCAGCAATGAGAGGAGAGATTATAGGAGCGCAGAAATATAAACACGGCCCTATACCTAAGATTATTCCTGTGATGAATATATCTGTGCAAACCCTCATTTAACAGTAATGATTATTTCTTTTTCAGAGCTTTTTAATTATCTCTTCATAAAAAACTCACTGCATATGCACCTGTAAGCATATAATTCTGAGTCTATCTAAAGTTTCGCATACCAAAAGTAAGATATCTAACTGTGTCATCTATAAAGTCTCTTTTCAAGTTCTCTTTTAAGATCTTCGGCGCTTATATTTGGATTTTGAGAAAGGATTCCAGCTTTAGCTATTTCTTTGATCGTCTCAAAAAGATCTGAGGCAATCTTTATTCGTTCCTCTCCTTTCATCTTTTTAAGTTTTTCGATGTAAATTTTTTCTATCTTCTCTAACCCCATTTTTTCTTCTCTTGGGAATTTCTGGAATAGATCAGTTTTTTAAATTCTAAAAAAGCAGATTCTGGATCTTCTTCTTTCAAAATTGCACTTCCAACACAAAGATAATCCAAAGGATAATTCAAGATCTTCGAGAGATTATTTAATTTTATACCTCCATCTAAACCTATCTTGATATCAGATCTCATCTTTCTTATCAATTTAATCTTTCTTAGAGTCTGGGGAATGAATTTACTTCCATAGAAACCAGGATTTACCGAAAGAACCAACACTGAATCGATTGAACCTAATAAGTCTTTGGTCTTTCTAACTGGGGTCTCTGGACTTATGGCTAAACCTGCCTTTAGACCAAAAGATTTAATCTCTCCAATCACTTCAATTGGTCTGTCTTTTGCTTCGTAGTGGAAGATAACCCTTTTAATATTCTCTATCCTTTTAAGGTAATCTAATGCTCTTAAAGGATTTTCTACCATAAGATGTACCTCTAAATTTAAAGAGGTCTTTATTTTCTTAAGATCAGAGATCTCAATACTCTTTGAGGGAACAAATTTCCCATCCATAATGTCTATCTGGACATAGTCACAGAAACTTTCAGCCTTCTTTAACATCTCCTTTAATTCTAAGAAATTATCTGTCAAGATGGTAGGGGTAATCTCTAACATCTTAGTCTTCGCTTTAGGGTAATCTGATATGTGAGCTCTTCACAAATTATATACAAGAAATTTGGTAGATTATCTTGAGGAAAATCTGTGTCTGTCTGTGTTCGATCTGTGTAAATTTGCATCATCAGAAATGAACTTCCATAGCGCGGGTAGGACATACTTTTACACAGAGTTCACAGGCAATACATTTATTATCATAGAAATGAATCTTCCGAGTCAAAGAATCTACAACTAAAGCTCCAACCGGACATATCGGAACGCAGATTCCACAGTCTGTACACCTTGTCTCATTGCGAATGACATCTTGACTTAAAGGTTGGATCCTTACACCACAATCCTCTAAATACTTTATTCCTTTGTTATAATTCTCATCTTCTCCGGTTAACTCTAAGATCATAAGTCCTTCCTCGCGGGGTGTAACATATGCTTTCAAGATATTGAATTGTAGGTCAAAATCTTTAACTAATCTATAAACGATGGGCTGATCTACAAGTCGATGAGGAAAATGTAAAACAATCCTTTTAGAGATCATCTTTTAGGTTTCTATAACTGGTCTTTCTTTCAATGGTTTAAATGTATAGGAAGAACCTACCCCCGGTATCAATGCAACCGGCTCAGTCAAAAGAAACTCTCCTTTCTTAATCCAATCTTTTAAAATCTGGGTGATCTCTCTTGCTTTAGAATAAGATGAGAGGTTTCCGGTAGGAGTCTCCTTTCCTTTAATAATGATCTTACCTGACTTTAACTGGGCATAACTTACCTCTCCCAATGAACTAGACATCATTTGTGGATAGGATTCAGAGTAATCTACAATTTGAGTAAATATCTCTTCATCTTTGATGGCTGTCTGTCTACATATCTCTTCATCTAAGACAGGAATAGGAATCCCAATACCTACAGTCAATGTCACCCCATAACCTAACATAGAAGCTGGCTGTAACCAATCTGCAGACATCTGCTTTAAATCTCCAATTACAGCTAAAGTACCTCCAGCAATAGATGGGGTGCCATTCTCTCTTCTCTTAACATTTGGATTGTGCTGGGTTCCCTGCCAGCAGAGGTAACCTATTCCTCCACCTAAGAATACCTTTGTGCCAATGCCGAGTGTCTTATAGTAAGGGTCTTTTAACAAAGGTGAGAGTTGACCTGCAGAGCAATAATTTGCATTTCCTAAATTTGGTTTCAGTACTCCCATATAGGTATAGAGGATTCGGTCTGATAGATTTACTGCTACATTATAGTTCTGATAACAACCTCTCATTATATAAAGGACTACTTCATTTAGGTCTTTGATGTTTATGAGGGTTTCTAATTTTTTCCTTGGATAGCAGTCAGTTCCATAGGTGATTGCCTCTAACCTTAAATCCCTTCCTCTTACTAAATCCTCAATGATATGAGCTCCACCGTATTTAAATTCTCCGGGATAGATTTTGTTCTTTGGATCATCATCGGGAATTGCGGTTGCTCCTAAATACAGATCTACAGCTGCAAATCCAGCATAACAAGGCACATCATTTAGCCAAACCTTTCCTCCGCCTAATTTTATTCTGGGGGTAGTATGGCCTGTATTAAAATATACCCCTGATGAACACATTGGAGCAAAGGTTGCGGTAGTAACCACATCTACCTCTTCTGCTGTCCTCTTTACTCCTTTCTCTCTAACTAAATCTATAATCTCCTCTGCAGTAACGACTATGGCTTCACCTTTTTTTATTCTCTCATTTATCTCTCTTATCGTCTTCATACTGCCTCTACCTTCTTTATCTCACTGACCTCTTGTTTTAGAAGTCTCTCAATTCCTTGACTTAAAGTTAAACTTGCCATAGGACATCCCATACATCTACCAGTCAATCTTAGCCTTACAATGCCATCTTCGGTTACCTCAACTAACTCTACATTTCCACCATCTGCTTTTAACATCTCTCTTATTTTCTCTAAAGCCTTCTCAACTTTCTCTTTCATTTCATTATCATCCCCTCAAGTCTTTAATTATAACACCTTTTCCTTATAGAATGAAGAGCTTTCTGTAAACTCTATGACTTGATTCATCATCTTTGCTGCCTCTGTAGGGTATCTACCCACAGCTGTTTCAGCTGAAAGCATCACGTAGTCTGTGCCATCTAAAATAGCATTGGCAATGTCGGTGACCTCTGCTCTGGTAGGAGTAATATGCTCAGTCATACTTTCTAACATATGAGTGGCAGTAATAACAAATTTCTTCTTCTCTCTACATTTTTTTATAATAATTTTCTGAATAATTGGTACCTGGTATACAGGAATACAAACTCCTAAATCTCCTCTCGCAACCATAATTCCATCAGAGACACTGATTATTCCCTCTAAATTCTTTAAGCTCTTTTGGCTCTCGATTTTGGCGATGATTCTACAGTTTGATAATTTTGGTAAGACAAAAGTCTTAATCCTTAGGATATCAGATTTATTCCTTACAAAGGATTGAGCGATGAAATCAATCTTATTTTCTATACAGAATTCTAAATCTTTTTTGTCTTTCTCAGTTAGAGACTGAAACCTAAGGTCTGCATCTGGTATATTTATTCCTTTGTGTGTTGAAAGTCTGCCTCCAACTAAAACCTCTGTCTTTATCTTTTTTCTTTCTACTTTTTTAATTCTGAGGGCTATATTCCCATCATTAATGTAGATAAACTGTCCTGGCAAAATATTCCTCAACCAACAATTACAATCAAAAGGAATCAAATCTTTGTCTCCGATTATATCCTTTTGAACCAACCAAAGAACTTTTCTTTTCTCCAATTCTATAGGATGGCTTAACTTCCCTACTCTAATCCTATACCCTTCTAAATCTCCTAATATCCTTATACGCCTTCGGTGTCTCTTATTAAAATCTCTTACAATCTGAATAACTTTTGAATGTTCGGTATGAGTACCATGAGAAAAATTGAGTCTTACGCAATCCATGCCTACCAAAGCCATCTTACGGATAACAACAGATGAATTACTCGCCGGTCCAATCGTACAGATTATCTTCGTCTTTACCATTTTTTTCACCCCAAGCACATACCATTATCCACTCCCGGAGTGGATATGGTTATATTCTATTGGATTTTTTGTTTATTTCTTTAATCTCTCTGTTTGCCTCTAAATTCAGCATCTCCTCTAATGATATAGGCATAACATAGCTCCAGTTTTTTTCTGAGATCGTTCCTGGAAAGTTTATCCTTCTCTGCCAGCAATCATCAGAAAATATACCTGAAAGAGAGAGCCAATCGAATAAAAGGTTTATACAGAATATAGAATTTGTCTTTGTGATGTACTCTAAGGTCTTCTTGAAAAATAGAGGGCTTACTTTACTTTGGGGCTCTCCTTCCATACCTATATCCTTTTGGAATTTTTCCTTTTCTGAGTATGAACCTTTGTATAAGTCAATTATATGGAAAGCTTCTTCTTTGTTTAATTCTAAAATATCAAGGAGTCTTTCAGGATTATTGATCTCTTTTTTCCAGTATAACCTCTTGTAAAAAGATAGATTTAAATCAAAGAGTCTTTCTTTAATCTTTTCAAAATCTACGCCCTTCTCTCTGCAGATCCTTACAAATAACTCTTCATCAACTGTTCCTGCCTCAAAATTCCACCAAGCTTCTAAATTTGAAGAATCATGAGTAGAAAGTGTAGCTATGGCAAAAGAGCGGAAATCTTCTGGTCTTTTGAACTTATAGGTCTTCTGCCAGTCTTTATTCCATCTCAATACCTCTGTTCCGGGAATTCCCAGTTCTTTTAAGACCTTATAAGAACATTCAGGAACCGTGCCTAAATCTTCAGCAATGGAAAGC
Source organism: Candidatus Omnitrophica bacterium UBA2593 (assembly GCA_002340085.1). Classification (GTDB taxonomy): domain Bacteria; phylum Omnitrophota; class Gorgyraeia; order Gygaellales; family UBA2593; genus UBA2593. The sequence goes on along the minus strand of DDKR01000030.1, from coordinate 3,814 downwards.
ATCTTTGTATTTTTGATAAAGACTGTAAGTATTCTCTTTCCATGTTCTTCCCAAACCTTTTCATCCTTGGGTTCAAAAAATCCATTCAAACCGAAATTCTCTGAGGGTTCAGTCAAAGGAATCGACCAGATCCTAAAGACCCCCACCACATGATCAATCCTAAATATATCGTAAAAATTCTCTGCATATCTCAATTTCTCAATCACATAATCATAGTTACTCTTAGCAATCTTTTCCCAATTATAAGGAGGCATTCCCCAGCGCTGACCCTTTGCATAGTACATATCAGGAGGTGCACCTGAAGATAGATCCAATCTAAAGTAATCTCTCTTTGCCCAGACATCAGCAGAATCTCGGCAGACCAAAAAAGGTAAGTCTCCCATCAGGTATATACCTTTCTCCTCAGCATATAATTTTATTCTCTTAAATTGTTCGTGGGTCTGCCATTGTAACCAAATATAGAATTCTATTCTCTCCTTATTTTCCCTTTTAAAGGTCTCCAAAGTCGTATTATCTCTATCTCTGAATTTTAAATCCCAATCTTCCCAACTTCTTTCATTATTCTCTTCTTTTAATACCTTAAAGATTGCATAATCTTCTATCCAGTAATTATTCTTCTTTCGATACTCAAGAAACTCAAGAGGGTGTTTTTCCTTTATCTCTTTAAAGATCCTCTGTAAGATATTTAATTTTTCTCTCTTTATGTTGTAATTTACCCTTTCAGAGATAGGAAATTTTTCTCTTAGATTCTTTATCTCTTCAGAAAATTTTGAGATATCTACTCCTTTAAGCTCCCATAGATTAAGATATACCGGTTCTAAAGCAAAACCACTTTGACAATCATAGGGTCGGAAATTAAATCCTGTATCATTTAGAGGGAGAAGTTGAATGATACTTAATCCAGCTAATTTTGCCCAATCACAGGCTAATTTTAAATCTGTAAATTCTCCAATTCCAGTGCTACTCTTTGAATAGACTGAAAATAATGGTAAGACATAACCTGATCTCTTTTGGATACCTATTCTCTGCCATTTATCTTTGGAATCAGTCTTAAGTAGCTCTGAATATAACTCTTTCATAGTCTTATTCTTTCTAAAGCTATCTTCTTTGCTCCTGAATCTATCATCTCTCTAATTGCATCTTCAGAATCACCTTCTTTTAAATCTACACCTTTTATTGCATCTATCAAGAGTCTAACCTTAAACCCATTCTTTAAGGCATCTAAGACTGTAGATTTCACGCAGTAATCTGTAGCCAAACCTCCCACATATAACTCTTCTACTCCTAAAATCTTTAAGAGATTTAAAAATTCTTGACCATTTGAATCGAAACCTTGGAAGACAGAATAGGCATCAGTTTGGGGATCTGTTCCCTTAGAGATGATAATTACCTCTTTGGGTAACTTTAATTTTGGATGAAATTGTGCACCTTTAGTATTTTGAACACAATGCTTTGGCCAAATCCCACCAAAATCTTTGAAGTGTTTTGTCTCTTTTGGATGCCAGTCTCGGGAGGAAAAGATGGGTAACTTTTTTTGAGAGAATATCTTTATATATTTATTTAAAACCGGAACTATCTTATCTCCTTCAGGAACAACTAATTTCCCTTTTGGACAGAAATCATTCTGAAGATCAACGATTAAAAGTACTTTTTTAAATCTCAATGGAGGCCTCCTTTTTGTTCAGATTTCACAAATAGAAGAGGAAATACAATATCAGAAGAACAACAAGGTATCCACACAGCAATAAATAAAAATACAAAGATGGTAAAGGCAAAGAAAAAACTCAAATCTATCCTTCCTCCTAAAGCCATGATTATATGGAACAGAGAGGCACAAGTACTTATTAAGACATGTCCTGCATGAAAAAATTTGGTCTTTGGCAGAAAGTAACCAATTAAAATACCTATCAAGGCCGAAAGATTTACAATCTGCCATTCTTCAATGAAGCCTAAATGGATCTCTCTTTTTGGTAAATTCAATATTATCTCTCCCAAATAAGGAATTATCGAATCACTTAAAGTTCCAATACCTACTGAACCAAAATACCCAATTAAAAGCATCAAAATTATTTTGGGTTTTCCTTTGTAAACTTTATACATTGCCGTTGTAACCTGTGCACTTAATAAGACATGGAGAGGATGAAAGATATAAAAGATTCTGTAGGAAAGCTTAAAAGGGAGATTGTAGAAGATTAATATAAGAAGAATTCCTCCGAAAGCACCAAGAGCGGTAAAAGGTATGTGATTCTTTAATTCTTTTAATATCTTTTTAAACATCTCTTCTTCTCCTGTTTTGAGGACAAGAGTTAATCTATATGCCAGAATTTACTCTTCTTCCTCAAATACCTTTTTATCCTTACTTGTAGTTCTCTGCTGAACTATATAAATAATATCCTTATCTTAAAATCTAATCTTTCTAACTAACTTTACTTCATAGAGATTTCTACCAACCCCCTCTCTTTTGATATACCTCAATGAACCTCTTCATACTCCGATCATATGTCTTTTCTATGTCTTTCGGGAAAAAGCAAGCAGGAAGCTGTCTATTTGATAGATGATAACTTAAGCATTCACAACAGATCCCTTTCCTGCTACATGGTTGGTAACTGCAATTACATTTTTGCAGATTCTCCTTTATCTTACATTCAACCATATTACCTCCTTCCAAAGATCTTTGCACCTATCCTTATCATATTTGCTCCTTCGGAAATTGCAACCTGATAAGAATCTGTCATACCCATAGACAGATACTTCATCTCTACACCGGATAAATTCAAACTTTTAATCTTCTCGAATAAATCTTTCGTCATCCTAAAATATGGTCTGAGATCCTCTGGGTCGGTTAAATCTGGGCCCATCGTCATAAGTCCCTGAATCCTTATATTCTCAAAGATACAAATTTCTCTTATAAATTCTTCTGCATCTTCAGGCAATATCCCAAATTTTTGGGGTTCTTTAGCTGAATTTATCTCTACTAAGACAGGTATTACTTTCTTAATTTCTTTACATCTCTTGTTGATCTCTCTTGCTAATCTAAAGGAATCAATGGTTTGAATCATATCGAAAATTTTAACTACCTTTTTTACTTTGTTTAGTTGTAGGTGTCCAATAAAATGCCATTTCACTTTATCGCCAATGATCTTAAAATGCTCTTCTGCTTCTTGGAGATAATTTTCTCCAATTATCTTTATTCCTGCATCTACAGCTTCAGATACCTCTTCAAGAGATCTTCCCTTTGCAACAGCAACTAAAATTACACCTTCTGGTAATTCTCCAATTATACTCCTAATGTTATCTCTTATGGAGTCCACAAGATATAATTTTACCTTATTATTCTAAATTTTACAATGAGAAACTGGAATGATCTTTATTCTGGCAGAATCTCAAGGTAAGTTCTCAAAAGTACGATTTAATTTAAACCCAAGTTTGACAGATAGAAATCGTAACTTATTGATAAATAATAATTTTGAGTTTTTTAAAAGTAGTTATAGTGACAAAAATTAGTTTTTCTAATTTCAATAATAACGATGGGTTACGACGCCCTGAAAGCGATCTGTCAAAGTCGGGTTTAAAAATATAGTCTCCCTTTTCTCTTTTTACTCCATCATAATATCTTCCATGGTCACTAACAGGGTCAACTCTTTACTTTTACTTTTATCATTCATAACCCTGCTTATTGACGTCCAATACAATCCAAGATAATCTTCAACTTCTTTCTGTGACATAAGATTATTATGCATATCTATAACAAAATAGCAAGATTAAAGCCCTGGCTCCACTTTTTTATGACCCCACTTTTTTCTTACCTTGATAA
>DDKR01000091.1 GCA_002340085.1 Candidatus Omnitrophica bacterium UBA2593 | reverse complement strand
TAAAAGTACTCTTAGAAAGTGAATATCTCAATCTAAAATCTAAATCTCTCAACCCCAATTACCAGAACCAACAAGATCAACTCCAAGAACTCTCTGAAAGCCTAATGAAAGAGATAATCATTCCTGAAATCACCAAGAGAGTAAATGAATCACCTTCTTATTCACCCCTAAGACAAATCTATTACTCTTTAATCTTAGCTCAATGGTTTAAGAGAAGACAGCGGATAGCGGATAGCGTAGAGCGTATAGGAGAAGATAAAGAACCAAGACTAAACGCTATACACTATACACCAAACACTAATCATCCTTACATCCAAGCCATTGACCAATCCTGGACCGATGGCTTAGAATCAGAAGTCCCCTGGAAGAAAGACCTTTTATACCAAGAATACCTCAAATCCTATACCCAAGGTGAATATAAGTTAACTGAGACCATTTCAGGTCTAAAGAGGATGTATTTTTCAGGAGGGATAGTGTTTTTCAGCAAAGGTGCAGCTTCACCATTAACAATAATTGATCTGAATTCTGATAAAAAATATACCAATAAAATACCTCTACTGAACTGTCCTGTTTTGGCTACTAATTCTAAGATTAGAGAAAGAAGATTACCAGAAGTAGATCTTCAGCTTCTTATTTCAGCTGGAAGTCCAATTAAATCAGTTGAAAGTAAGACTGAGAGATTCCAAAAATTACTTAGGAGTAATCTTCAACGAAGATCTTTGGTAACGATATCTCTCTTAGAAAATTTAGAAATACTCCTCAGAATGCGTGAGCAAAGACCGGTAAGTCATCTTGAGCTGAAGACTTTACACTTCATGATAGATTCCCATTTAATCCCTAAAGAAACAGAAAAAGAAGTCTTAGAGATTGTTATTAGAGGTTGTAGAGATGAAGACGAGAAAGTTCGTGAAATCAGCTTTGATATCTTAAATTCAATCATAGCTCTTTATTCAGTTCCTGAGGAAAAGAAAGAAGAAATCTCAGAGGTTATCATTGAAGACTGTAAAAAAGACGAAACTTCTAATGTACGTAGAACTGCTTTTGAAGCTTTAAAATCTGCGATAGATACTGAATTAATTTCTCCAAAGAAAGTTGATGAGATCTTAGAGATTGCCGTTAGAGGTTGTAGAGATAAAGACGAGAGAGTTCGTGAAATCGTCTTTGATATCTTAAATTCAATCATAGCTCTTTATTCAGTTCCTGAGGAAAAGAAAGAAGAAATCTCAGAGGTTATCATTGAAGACTGTAAAAAAGACGAAACTTCTGATGTACGTAGAACTGCTTTTGAAGCTTTAAAATCTGCGATAGATACTGAATTAATTTCTCCAAAGAAAGTTGATAAGATTTTAGAGACTGCTATTAGAGGTTGTAGAGATAAGGATTTGTATATATGTAAAATTAATTTTGGTATCTTAAGTTCCATCATAACTCTTTATTCAGTTCCTGAGGAAAAGAAAGAAGAAGTCTCAGAGGTTATCATTGAAGACTGTAAGGATGAAATTTTGTTTATACAAGGAGCTGTTTTTGGAGCTTTAAAATCTGCGATAGATACTGAATTAATTTCTCCAGAGAAAGTTGATGAGATCTTAGAGATTGTCATTAAAGGTTGTAGAGATGAAGAATGGGGAAGATGTAAAATTAGCTTTGATATCTTAAATTCAATCATAACCCTTTATTCAGTTCCTAAAGAAAAGAAAGAAGAAATCCCAGAGATTATCATTAGAGGCTGTAAGGATGGAACTTTTGATGTACGAGAAGCTGCTTTTAGAGCTTTAAAATCTGCAATAGATACTGAATTAATTTCTCCAAAGAAAGTTGATGAGATTTTAGAGATTGCCATTAGAGGTTGTAGAGACGAAAGGTGGGAAGTATGTACACATAACTTCCGTCTCCTAGGCTCAATAGTAAATTCTCGCTTAATCTCCCAAAAAAAAGAAAAGAAAATCTTAAAGACTGTCACTAGAGGTTGTAGAGATAAAGATTTCCTTGTATATAGAGCTGCTTTTGTACGTAGAGCTGCTTTTGAAGCTTTAAAATCTGCAATAGATACTGAATTAATTTCTCCAAAGAAAGTTGATGAGATTTTAGAGATTGTTATTAGAGGTTGTAGAGATGAAGACGAGGAAGTTCGTGAAATCAGCTTTGATATCTTAAATTCAATCATAGCTCTTTATTCAGTTCCTAAGGAAAAGAAAGAAAACATTTTAAAGGTTATCATTAGATATCTAAAAGAGATTAGAGATATGATAAAATTTTACCGAAGGAAAGAAAAAATCTTAAAGGTTATCATTAGAGGCTGTAAAGATAAAGATTTGGATGTACGAGAAGCTGCTTTTAGAGCTTTAAGATTTATGATAGATACTAAATTAATTTCTCCAAAGAAAGTTGATAAGATTTTAGAGATTGTTCTTGAAAACTGTTGGTATAGTGGTGAAGAGCGTGAATATGAAATCCGTCAGCTACGCAAAACTGCTTTGGGAGTTTTGGGTTTATTGGCTACTAACTTTCGTATTCTTCTTTTATTTGAAGACTTCCTCTTACTATATAAGAACATCAGAGATAACCGTCTAAATAATATTCAACGTAGCTTTATTTTGAAAGCTTTAAGTTTTTATAACAGAGAAGGTACTGCTGAATATGTCCGGGTATTAGGAGGTTTTATCAACGGAATAGATGAACAACTCAAAAGGCAAAATGAGGAAGATGAGTTAAGAGAGATGCTTAAGACGATGTGTTGGTTTAGCCTACGTCATTCTTCTGAAGCACAGAATTTCTTAGAGAGAAGAATCACTCAGATTACTGCAAGAAAAACACCAGAAGGAAAAGATCTTATAGAGATAACACCTAAAGATAACCTATTCATTGAAGCTATTAAGAGAAGTTTTAGTCAACGTAGTCTGATTTCCTTGTTTGTAAACCCTAAGATCCCTCCAAAGACAAGAGAAGAGGTAATGAATATCTTAAGTGAGGTTGAACTCATTGACTCAGAATATAGAAATTTTTTCTCAAGATTAAAAGATAAAGAATCTTTCTTTGATATAATCACCCAAGTTTATGAGGAATTTAAACTAATTTCTCCTCTAATGTTGACTGATAAATTGTTAAATAAAGAAATTACTATAGAATGTCTAAAGCTAACCAAAACTCAATTAGAAAAAGTAATTCAACAAGGAGATTATCGTATACTTATACAGAAATTATCCCAAGATGAATCTTTACTTTTAGCTTATTATATCTTTAACCAGTCTCCTTTTCAGTATCCTGGTACCCCACCATTAAGCTATGAGCGGTTTAGAAATTTTGTAAAGACAACGGCAGAAAAACTTAGACTTTCAGAGCCACAAGTAGTAGAAGAATTAAAGCAAGGTTATATTAAAGCTGGATTAGATGAAGAGCGGGCAGAACAAATCAAAGAAGCTTTATTAAAAGGTGGACCTCCTTTACACAAAGATTCACTCTATTTAGATAAAGAAGGAAATTTTATCCCACAACCTATTCGTATTATCAGTGACCTGAGAGATTTTAAAGGTTTAGAACAAGCCGAAAACAGCTTCAATTCTTCATTGAAAGGAATAACTATGATATTAAAGATTAACTATCTACTCAAAAATATCCCCGAAGGTATAGAGAAACGTATTTCAAATATGAATAGGCAAAAAAAACTATCAGAAAAATATGATTCTGTAGTAAGAAAGATTAAGTTAGGAGTTAAGCTATCTTCTATATTTGATGAGTTATTAGAATTGAATGAAAAGATATATCCATCCGAAGGAAGAAGGAGGCCTTTAGATTCTTTGATCAATCTCTATATAAATAAAAAAGTAGAGAATAATCCTTTATACTCTGCAATGACTAAAGGTGGCAAAATACAAGATAAAGCTCTAATAGAAAATATCAACCTTCCTCTCCTTATAGGAAATATTCCTACATTGATTAATATCATAGAGAAAAAGAAATTAAAAAAAATAGATGGACAAATTCTCTCCAACCAGGATGAAATTACAACCATCATTAAAATCTTCTTTGAAGATCTCCTTAAAAAGGTTAACTTGGACAATAAGAATTTATTGACTATCTTCAGAGATTTAGAACAAAATTTAATTATCGCCTCTCAAAACTACTACAATCTCTTTAAGGAAACAGGTATCAAAATACCTTTTGGAGAAATATACTTAGACTACACAGATAAGGAAAACCCGCTTGAATTTGCTTGTATTGCAGATGGAGCGCATTGTTGCTTAACTTCAAATTCAACTAGTGATTACTACAAGAGAGAGATGCCACGCTATAATGCCAATTTCACCACACAATTTTTTCAGTTAACTACTGGTAAAAGAGGAGGAAAACAAATAGGTTGGCTTGAAATTTGGTTTGGTTTAGATGAAGAAGGCAAGGTTTTTATAGGAACAGAGTGGATTTATCTTGCTCCAGCTTATCATGATCGAAGTTTACAATCTGCTATATTCAATGAGGTAGAAAAAATTTTATTCTCTACAAAAGTAACTATGATTATTCAACCAGAAGCTATTGAACATCTTCCTGCTAATGCCATGCCTCCACCAGAAAGCTATAACCCACAGGAACTGACAATAACCAAATTACAAAGCCTTAAAGATGGTAGAGAGATATACGAAGATATATCTATGCCAACTAATGAGAAAGTTACAAAAAGATTTTTGGTAAAACATAACCCTGGTGAGAAATCTATTGAGACATCTGCTAGTCCAATTATTATTAAGGAGGTAAAACCTTCAGATGTTACAGAAAACCTAAAAAACCGACTTATTAAAATAGAAGAGGAAGTATTTCTATATAACAAACGTGCAGGTAAAGAGTATGTGGAAACTCACTTCGCTCATCCAAAAGGGATTTCCTTAATTTTTGTGGATGAAGAATCCAAAGAGGTAATAGGGTATATCCACTCAGTTCCAGCAGATAAAGCATCATTGATGCCAAATACAAAAGATTATAAGGACTTTAGAAACGAAAGAGTTCTTTATGTCCCAGATATAGCCATATTAGAGACTTACAGAGAAAAGGTAAATGCAATTGAAGCATATCGTCTGTTTATGAATTTGGCGAAAGAAAAAGGATTTACCAAAATTACTGCTCATACTGAAACAACAAATAGTGTAGTTAAAGATACAAGAGATAGATCACTGAGTCAAAAACTCCAACGATTAGGCTTTAAGGTATGGAAAGTAGAAAAGAACTGGGCAAATACAAGTGATCAATATGATTTTCTAGTTTATGATTTAAACTCATCTTCATCATCTTTAGAGTCTGCTTTTTCAACAATAGAAAAAGCTGGTGGTATCGATCTTTCTGAGATTAAACTTATCCTAAAAGACCAAACTCTTATCTCTTCTCTTAACCCTGCAGATCTAAAAATCCTCTTGGCAGCAAGGGCCTTAGAAGAAGACAATTGGAATTCTTTAGCTTTACTTAGAGTCCATGAGGTAATTGGTTTGTTAAGAGATGGGATTGTAGAGAATTTTGAGAATAAAGAATTATTACTCAAAGTCTTAGAACAATTAAAGACAAATTTCTTTCTTGACTCCCAAGCCCTTCAATTCTTCTACT